>DASWKD010000176.1:0-4144 GCA_036396815.1 Actinomycetota bacterium
CTGGGGATGGTGGGCCTGGGCCGGATGGGCGGCGGCATGACCACGAGGCTGGTCCGTGGCGGTCACCGGGTGGTGGCCTACGACCCGGGGGAGGAGGCCAGGGCCCGGGCCGAGGCCAACGGCGCCCATGCCGTGGCCTCCCTGGCGGACCTGGTGGCCGGGCTCGGGGCCCCGCGGGCGGTGTGGCTGATGGTCCCCGCCGGGGACGTCACCGAGCAGAGCGTGGTCGAGCTGGCCGGCCTCCTCGAGGCCGGAGACACCGTGATCGACGGCGGCAACTCCCTGTTCCGGGACTCGGTGCGCCGGGCCCGGGACCTGTCGGAGCGGGGCATGTCGTTCGTGGACGCAGGTGTGTCCGGCGGCATCTGGGGCCTGGAGGAGGGCTTCTCCCTGATGGTGGGCGGCGAGGCCGCGGCGGTGGATCGGCTGGCCCCGGTTCTGGAAACCCTTGCCCCCCAGGACGGATGGGCCCACGTGGGGCCCAGCGGCGCGGGGCACTTCGTGAAGATGGTCCACAACGGGATCGAGTACGGCCTCCTCCAGGCCTACGGGGAGGGTTTCGAGATCCTGTCCTCCTCGGTCTACGACCTGGACCTCCGGCAGATCGCTCAGGTCTGGCGGCGGGGGAGCGTGGTCCGGTCGTGGCTCCTGGACCTCCTGGCCTCGGCCCTGGACAAGGACCCCGGCCTGGAGTCCGTGCGTGGGTACGTGGAGGACTCCGGCGAGGGCCGGTGGACCGTCCTGTCGGCCATCGACCAGGACGTGCCGGCGCCCATCACCGCGCTGTCGCTGTTCGCGCGGTTCGCGTCGCGACAGGAGGAGTCGTTCTCGGCCAAGGTGATCGCCGCCCTCCGTGGGGAGTTCGGCGGCCACGCGGTGCGGAAGGAGGACGGATGAAGGTCGAGCCCCCGGAGCCCACCGCGCTGGTCATCTTCGGCGCGTCGGGCGACCTGACCAGCCGCAAGCTGCTGCCCGCGGTGTACCACCTGTTCCACGAGGGCATGCTCCCCGGCTCGTTCGCCGTGGTCGGGGTGGCCCGCACCGAGATGACCGACGATGCCTTCCGCGACCACGCCCGGGAGGCCATCGGCCAGCACGGCCGGTGCGAGGTCCACGACGAGATGTGGGACGAGTTCGCCCCCGCCCTCACCTATCGGGCCACCGACCTCGCGCAACCCGGCGCGCTGGATCACCTGCGCCGGCACCTGGAGGATCTCGACCGGACCCGCGGCACCGAGGGCCGGCGCCTGTTCTACCTGTCCACCCCGCCCGAGGCCTACCGGGACATCGTCCGCCGCCTGGCCGAGTCCGGGCTCAACGAGGGCTCGCGGGTGGTGATCGAGAAGCCGTACGGCACCGACCTTGAGGACATGCGCGACCTGGACCGCGCCGTCCACGACGTGTTCGATGAGCCGCGCATCTTCCGGATCGACCACTACCTGGGCAAAGAGACCGTCCAGAACGTGCTGGCCCTGCGGTTCGCCAACTCGTTCTTCGAGCCCCTGTGGAACCACCGGTACGTGGACCACGTCCAGCTCACGGTGGCCGAGGACATCGGCATCGAAGGCCGGGGCTCCTTCTACGAGCGGACGGGCGCGCTCAAGGACATGGTCCAGACCCACCTGTTCCAGGTCCTGACGTTCCTGGCCATGGAGCCGCCGCCGGCGTTCGACCCCGAGCGCCTCCGCGACGAGAAGGTCAAGGTCCTCCGGGCCATGCGCCCCGTGCGGCCCGAGGACGTGGTGCTCGGCCAGTACCAGGGCTACCGCGACGAGCGCAACGTGGCCCCGGACTCGCGGGTGAACACGTTCGTGGCCATGCGGGTGGAGATCGACAACTGGCGGTGGGCCGGCGTGCCCTTCTTCCTGCGGACCGGAAAGCGCCTGGCCCGCAAGCAGGCCGAAGCCACCGTGGTGTTCAAGGAGGTCCCCCACCTGATCTTCGAGCAGCTGGGCATGGGCCCGGTGGACCCGAACCGGCTGTCGATCCGGTTCCAGCCGGACGAGGGCCTGTCGATGGCGTTCACCGTCCAGAAGCCGGGCCTGGGCCTCCAGCTGGAGCCGGCCTCGCTGGACTTCGACTACGGCACCGCGTTCGACACGCCGCTGGTCGAGGCGTACGAGCTCCTGCTTCTTGAAGCGATGCGCGGCGACCCCACGCTGTTCACCCGGTCCGAGGGCGTGGAGCGGGCCTGGGAGGTCCTCCAGCCGCTGCTCGAGGACCTTCCGGACGTGCACACGTACGAGCGGGGCTCATGGGGTCCCCAGGCCGCCGACGAACTGATCGCCCCTCGCCGGTGGTGGATGTGCCCCCGTGGCTCTCGTTCCCCTCACACAGCCGGCGGGGACTAGCGCGCTTCACGTCTTGCCGGCCACCGGATTCCGCGATCCGAGGGGCTCTTCTTCCGCAATCCGAGGGCCCCGAGCTCCGTTGTCCGAGCCCAGTACCGCTTTCCCGCATGGTTCAGTACCGCTTTCCCGCAGGTGGGCTAGCCGCTGACCGTGAGGGTGACGCTCTCCTGGCGGAAGACGTCGTCGCCGGCCCAGGTCACGGTCACCGCGTGCGATCCGGCGCCCAGGCCGAGGTCGGCGCTGAACGAGCCGTCCGCCCCGGTGGTCGCCCCCACAGTGGTCCCCCCGGACGTGACCGTCAGTGTCTTGCCGGCCAGCGGCAGGTTCCGGTAACCCTGGTAGGTGAGGACCGCGTACCGGTCGAGCGATCCGCTGACCACGCCGCCCGGAGCCGAGGCGTCCACCCGGAGCCGGGATATCTTCTCGGGCATGGGCCCGTCGTAGGTGTAGATGTCCAGCCCTCGCTCCAGGCCGTTGGTGACGATGATCCGCTCATCGGCCGCGTTGGCCAGGTCGAACGGCAGGAACTGCGCCGAGTTCACGAAGTCAAGCGCGTCCCGGTTGTGGCCCTTGGTGTTGCCCCAGGTGGTCTTGTCGGTTCTGGGAGGGTTGGCCATGCTCCCGTCGTACTCGGTGTAGGGGCCTCCGGGCTGGGTGGGGCCGGAGAAGTCCATGACCCACGTGCCGGCCTGGTACATGCCGACGACGCCCAGCGTCCGCTCCGGCTGGGTGTTCCACGAGTGCATCGTGCAGCTCCCGTAGTTGATCGTTCCGTTCCCGTTCGTGTTGATGGGTGTGAGCCCGCTGAACGGGATGAAGTACTGGCCCATCCGGATCGGGTCGGTGGGGCCCGCGCCTGGCTTGTAGCGGCCGCTGACGTCGTAGAAGTAGTTGCCGCCGCCGGGGCACGCTCGGGTGTTGGGCCCGCCCGTCTTGAAGTCCGCCACGCCGACGAATGAGCCGTCGGGAGCCGGATACGCTTCATGCGCTGCCCCGTTGGGGACGATCTCCGTCTTTTCCACGGTGGTCTTCGGGCGGGCGGGATCTGACAGGTCCATCAACCCCCACTTCCAGGACGTGCTGGCCATGCCCACGTATCCCAGGCCTGGGGTGTTTGGATCCTCCCAGAACTCATGACCCTGGACCGCGGCCAGGTCCCCGTTGCCACCGCGAGTCCCGTCGGCCTTGACCACGAACGGATCCATCGGGTTCGTGTAGTCCACGACGTACGTGTTCAAGCTCGTGTAGGCGTGGTTGTCGCCGATCATGCGCACCGTGTGCGGGCCGTCCAGGCCGTCGACCTTGCCGAGCGGCCGAGGGTTGGTCACGTCGGAGATGTCGACGAACTGCATCCCGGTTCCCTGGCTGTGGCGCGGGGCCCTGCCCGTGATGGGACTGCCCAGGGTGGCGTCCTCGATCGTCAACACCACGATGTTCCGCCGCGGGTTGACGTCTACCCAGGCGTGGCTGTTGTAGCCGGGACCGTAGTTCAGGTTGTTCTGCGGGTTCCCCGTCTCCGTTCCGATGAATCGCCCCACCGTGGTGGGAGCGGTCGGGTCCGTGATCTCGACGATGTCGAAACCGTGGCTGGTGTTGGAGGCGACCACGAACCGGCGGATCGAGCCGTTGGCCTCCTGGCGCTCGAAGAAAGCGAAGTTGTTCCCGCCGACGCTCGGAACGTTGGCCCGATGCGTGAAGTTGAGCTCGTCCACCGGCGCGGGCGGCAGGCTGGCTTCCTGGGCGGAGGCCGAGCTCACGGCCATCGCCGCCAGGGCGGCGAGCGCGATGGACAG
>DASWKD010000177.1:0-7189 GCA_036396815.1 Actinomycetota bacterium
CACGTGTGACCGGTGCACGGAGGAGGTAGCCCTGGCTCGCTCGGCCGTGGAAGCCCTGGCCGCCATGCCCGAGGAGGCCGCCCCCTTCGGGATCGCCCGAGCTGCCCTGCGCGAGGCCGCCCGGGGGCCGAAGTGGTGGCAGGGCCGGACGGCGTGGCGGTTCGCCGGCGCAGCTGCGGCCGCGGCCGCGGTCGTCGGAGCCGTGGTGTTCGTGTCGCTCCGCCCGGTGGACCGGGCCGACTCGGACGGACCGGCCTTCCTCCGGGGCCCCGCGGAGGATGCGGCCGCTCCCTCGCCTACCGGTGAGCTCACCCTGCAAGGCGAAGAGGACGCCGCCGTCGGTGTGGAGTCCGAGCCCACCTTCTCCCGAACGTCCCAGGACCTCGACCCGGACCGCCTGACCGAGCGGACCGCTCGGATCGTGGCCGACGCCTCCTCGGCCCTTGACCAGGGGTACGCGCCCACCGCCGCCGACTTCTACGCCTCCTACGACCTCCGGTCCCTGGAGCCGGCCGCCCAGCGGGCCCTATCCTGCGCCACGGAAGGGGCGCCCGACCGCACCGTGGTGCCCTTCCACATCGAGGAGACCACCTTCGAGGGAGAGCCCGCCTACCTGGTGGCGTTCCTGGCCGGACCGGCCGCGGACCAGCCCTACGACCGGGTGCAGGTCCTGGTGGCAGACCGGCAGACGTGCACCATCCGGCACTTCGCGCGCCAGCGCCTGTAGAGGCGTTCCATCCACCCTGTGGCACAATGGCGCCCGTGAACCCCCGCGACGTCATCGTGATCGGCTCCGGGCCCGCCGGCTACACCGCGGCCCTGTACGCGGCTCGGGCCAACCTCAAGCCGCTGGTCCTGAAGGGGATCGAGTCCGGTGGCCAGCTCATGCTGACCACCGACGTGGAGAACTATCCGGGCTTCCCCGAGGGGATCCTGGGCCCCGAGCTCATGGAGCGGATGGAGAAGCAGGCCGCCCGGTTCGACGCCGAGATGCTGCACCAGATGGCCACCCGGGTTGACCTCTCGTCCCGCCCGTTCGGGGTGTGGTCGGGCGACGAGGAGCACCGTGGCCGGTCGGTGATCATCGCCACCGGGGCTTCGGCCCGGATGCTCGGCGTGGAGGGCGAGCAGCGCCTCCTGGGCCACGGCGTGTCCACCTGCGCCACGTGCGACGGCTTCTTCTTCCGGGACCAGGCCCTGGCCGTGGTGGGCGGGGGCGACTCGGCCATGGAGGAAGCGCTGTTCCTGACCCGGTTCGCCTCGAAGGTCACCGTGATCCACCGCCGCCACGAGCTCCGGGCCTCCAAGATCATGCAGGACCGGGCCATGGCCAACGACAAGATCTCGTTCCTGTGGAACACCGTGGTCGAGGAGGTCGAGGGCGACCCCCAGGTCAGCGGCCTCAAGCTCCGCGACGTGAAGACCGGCGAGGCCTCCGAGCTCCCGGTGGGCGGGGTGTTCGTGGCCATCGGGCACATCCCGGCCACGTCGATCTTCCGGGGGCAGGTGGACATGGACGACGCCGGGTACATCCTGGTCAGCGAGCCGGGGACGCAGGCCAGCGTGGAGGGCGTGTTCGCTGCGGGCGACGTGGTGGACCACACCTACCGCCAGGCGGTGACCGCGGCCGGCATGGGGTGCAAGGCCGCCATCGACGCCGAGCGGTGGCTGGAGGCCCAGGGGCACTGACCCTGCGCCGGGCCGCCGCCCTCGCGCTCCTCCTCCTGCTCCCGTCCGCCTCCGAGGCCGGGCCCGGACCCCTGACCGCTCCCCCATCCACCTACCGGCCGGTGGTCGTGGACGGGTTCACGTTCCCCGTGGCCCGGACCAGCTGGCTGTCGGTGATCGAGTTCGACGATGACTGGCACGCGCCGCGGATGCGCCTGATCGGCGGCCGGTGGCAGCAGGTCGGCGTGCACGAGGGCCTGGACATCACCGCCGAGCCGGGGACGCCCGTCCTGTCGATGTCGGCGGGACGGGTGGAGGCCCTGGGCTGGACGTTCTACTCCGGGAACCGGGTTGGCGTCCGCGGTGACGACGGCCGCTACTACTTCTACGCCCACCTGTCCTCCTTCGCCGACCTCGGGGTGGGCAGCCGGGTGGGCCCGGGCACCCCGCTGGGACGGGTGGGCAACACCGGCTACGGCCCCCCCGGGCACACGGACGAGTTCCCCCCGCACCTGCACGTGGGGATCCGGGCCGCCGACTGGGTCAGCCCCTACCCTCTGGTGTCCCGCCTGTACCGCCGGGCGGTGCGGGCCACCTCGCGGGGCGAGGCCCGGCTGACCGCGCTGGCCCGCCGGGGCGACCGCGTGGGGTTCGAGCGCCTGGCCGCCCGCCTGTACGCCGATCTCCGGCCATAGGCGGTCCGAGGGAATATCCTGGGGACCGGCGCCGTTGAGCAGGCCATCGAGGAGGAGACGACATGAGTGACGTTCTGACCGCGACCGACAGCGACTTCGAGACCCAGGTGCTCGGCTCCGAGCGGCCCGTCCTGGTGGACTTCTGGGCGGACTGGTGCACGCCGTGCCACATGGTCAGCCCGGTGGTCGAGGAGATCGGTCGCGACAAGGCCACCAGCATGAAGGTGGCCAAGCTCAACGTGGACGAGAATCCCCAGACCGCCATGAAGTACAACGTGCTGTCGATCCCCACGCTGATCCTGTTCAAGGACGGCGAGGAGAAGGCCCGGCTGGTGGGAGCCCGGCCCAAGGACGACATCCTGCGGGGCATCGAGCCGCACGTGGCCTGATCGCGAAGCGGGTTTGCGGCCTCCCAACGCCGGGGGGACACTCTCCGGATGAAGCCCATCCGAGCGGGCGACCACGGTCAGCATATCCACGACGTGCAGGTCCGCCTGTCCTCGCTCGGACACCGGCTGGACCCGGACGAGATGGCCTCCTCCCGGTTCGGCCCGGCCACCGAGGGCGCGGTGCGGGCCTTCCAGCAGCAGCGGGGGCTCCTGGTGGACGCGGTGGTCGGCCCGGCCACCTGGCGGGAGCTGGTGGAGGCCGGCTACGCCTTGGGCGATCGTGTGCTGTACCTACGGGTCCCGCCGTTCCGCGGAGACGACGTCCGGGCGCTCCAGGAGCGGCTGGATCAGCTGGGGTTCGACCCCGGCCGGGCGGACGGGATCTTCGGCGACCAGACCGCGCGCGCGGTTCACGACTTCCAGCGGAACGTGGGCCTCGAATCAGACGGGATCGTGGGGACCACCACCCTGGACGCCCTGGGGCGGATCCGCCCCGCCCAGCCGGGACCGGGCCGGACCACGGTTCGGGAGGGCGAGTCCCTGCGGACCAGGGCCACCCTGGCCGGACGGATCGTGGTCCTCGACGCGGGCCACGGGCCGGCCGACCCGGGAGGGGTGGGTCCCGCGGGGCTGGCCGAGGAGACGGCCACCCTCGACCTGGTGGAGACCCTGGGCACCGAGCTGGCCCGGCAGGGAGCGGCCGCGCTCCTCCTGCGCCCGCCCGGCCAGGACCCGTCCATGGAGGACCGCGTGGGGGCGGCCCGGGCATCGGGGGCCGACGCCCTCCTGTCGATCCACCTCAACAGCCATGACGACCCCTCGGCCGAGGGCTCGTCCTCGTACTACTTCGGGTGGATGGGCTCGGTGTCGGTCCCCGGACGGGCCCTGGCCGACCTGATCCAGGACGAGCTGGCCGAGCTGGGCCTCCGCGACGGGCGGACCCACCCCAAGGGCTACCCCCTGCTCCGGGAGACGCCCATGCCGGCCGTGCAGGTGGAGCCGTGCTTCATCACCAACCCCAAGGAAGAGAGCCTCCTGGCCGAGGAGGGGTTCCGACGGGACGTGGCGCGGGCCCTGGCCCGGGGCTTGGAGCGGTTCTTCGCCGGTCCCTCCTAGACCGGCCAGCCCTCCGGGAGGTCGGCGGCCAGAGCCATCTCCCTGGCCGGCTCCCGGCGGGCGGTGAGGTCCAGGCGCATCAGGGGGTACCGCGGGTCGTCGCGGACGACCTCGAACCCGGCCGAGTCCAGGAACGTGGCCGGCAGGACCCAGCCCCCTGCCCACTCGCGGTCCCCGATGGCCTCCAGGGCCCGGTACCCCCGGTCCACCAGGTCCCGGGTCACGGCCCGGACCAGGTCCACACCCAGGCCTTGCCCCCGGGCCGCAGGCACGAGGTACAGGTAGGACAGGTACACGGCGTCGGGGGACGCCGGGCCCGACGGGAAGCGATCCACCCGGGGGAACAGGGTCGACGGTGCGAACTCGGCGAAGCCCACGGGCTCCTCGTCCACCAGGAGCTTGCCGCAGGGACCCCATTCCAGCAGGGTCGAGGAGAACCATTCCTCCTTGTGGAACCGGGGGTCGTCGCAGTCGTCGCGATCCAGCTCCCAGTACACCGTGCCCAAGACCTCGGGTGGAGCAAGAGAGAGGTTGTCCAGGGTCACGTCGACGGTCCGCAGGGTCATGAGGACCTGCGGGACCGCCGGAGCAGGAACGCGCCGAGGAGGATTCCCAGCAGGGCGGCCTTCAGCGCGCGCCGAGCCTCCTCCATGCCCCCGATCGTAGCTCGCGGGCCGCTCAGCCGTCGCCCAGGATCCTGCGGGTGATGCGGTCCAGGTCCTTGGCCGAGCCGAACTCGACCACGATCCGGCCTCGCCGCTTGCCCATCTTGACCTGGACCTTGGTCGACAGGGCCTCGGCCAGCTGGTCCTCCACCTCGGCCACCCGGGGGTCGCGGGCCGGAGCGGTGGCCGCCCGCTGGGGCCCGGGGCCGGCCCGGGCGTAGCCCCGGACCAGGTCCTCGACCTGGCGGACCGAGAGGCCCTCGGCGGCCACCCGCAGGGCCACCGCGGTCCGGGCCTCGTCGTCCTCCAGGCCCAGGAGGGCCCGGGCGTGGCCGGCCTGCAGGGTGCCCTCGGCCACCAGCTTCTGGATCTTGGCCGGGAGCTGGAGGAGGCGGATCGTGTTGGCGATGTGGGCCCGGGAGAATCCCAGGCGGGCGGCCAGTTCTTCCTGGGAGGCACCCAGCTCGTCCAGCAGCTCGTGGAACCCGGCGGCCATCTCCAGGGGGTTGAGATCCTCGCGGTGGAGGTTCTCGATCAGGGCCTCGCGGAGCTGGTCGGTCTGGTCGGTCTCCCGGATCACGGCCGGGATCGTGGCCAGCCCGGCCGCCCTGGCCGCCCGGAGACGCCGCTCCCCCGCCACCAGCTCGTACCCGCCGTCGTCCAGTCGGCGGACCAGGATGGGCTGTATCACCCCCACCTCCCGGATCGAGGCGGTCAGCCCGGCCAGGGCCTCCTCCTTGAACTCTTCCCGGGGCTGGCGGGGGTTGGGGACGATGGCCCCCACGGGGATCTCCAGCAGGCCCCCCTCCTCGGCCCCGGGGATCAGCGCCGACAGCCCCCGGCCCAGGCCGCCACGCTGGGGGCTCACGAGTCGTCCCCCGGGGTGGGCTCGGGCAGGATCACCGCGGGGAGATCCTCGGTGGGCAGGGGCTCCGAGCTGATCGGGCGTTCCATGACCTCGGTGGCCAGGGCCCGGTAGGCCCGGGCGCCCTTCGACGAGGGGTCGTAGGACGTGATGGGCTGTCCGTACCCGGGGGCCTCGGACAGACGGACGGTCCGTGGTATGATGCTATCATACACTCGGGCCCCGAAGAACCTACGGACCTCGGCCACCACCTGCTCTGACAGCTTGGTCCGGGGGTCGTACATGGTCATCACGATCCCCGAAAGCCTCAAGTTGGGGTTGAGGCTCTGCTGGACCAGCCGGACGTTGCGGAGCAGCTGCCCCAGCCCCTCCAGGGCGTAGTACTCGCACTGGATGGGGACCACGATCTCGTCCGCGGCGGCCAGCGCATTGACGGTCAGCAACCCCAGGGAGGGCGGGCAGTCCAGGATGATGAAGTCGTAGGCCGCGTCCAGGCCCTCCAGGGCCCGGGCCAGGCGCATCTCCCGGGACAGCTGGCTGACCAGCTCGATCTCCGCGCCGGCCAGGTCGATGGTCGAGGGGATGGCCCACAGGCCGGGGAGGTGGGTCTCCATGACCGCCCGCTCCGCGGAGATCCCCCCGGCCAGGACGTGGTAGGTGGTGGTCTCGCGTCGGTCGGGCTCGATCCCCAGGCCGGTGGAGGCGTTGCCCTGGGGGTCCAGGTCCACCACCAGGACCTTGCGGCCCTGCTCGGCCAGGGCCGCGGCCAGGTTGACCGCCGTGGTGCTCTTACCGACCCCGCCCTTCTGGTTGGCCACGGCCACCACACGGGCCCGGCCACTGGAGGAACCCTCCACCTTGGGTCGAGGTGCCTTGGCGGTCCGGGACCGGGTCACGTCCTGGTCATCATAACCAGGGGTGGGGATGATGCAAGCCTGCCGATCAGGGACACCTCGGTCTCCCGCCCGGCCACCGAACGGGCCTCCCCCTCGGGGTCGGCCAGCCCGGCCCCGGCGAAGTACACCAGGCGTCCCCCGGTCGTCAGCAGGGGCCTGGCGGCGGCCCAGCATCGCTCCAGGGAGGCGAAGGCCCGGGCGGTGATCACGTCGGCCCCCGGGGCGAGATCCTCCACCCGGCCGGGCCGGACCTCCACGTTCTCCAGGGCCAGCCGCTCCACGGCCAGCTCCAGGAACGCCACCCGCCGGCGGTGGCTCTCGCACAGCACGAACGAGCACCCCGGCCGAACCACTGCCAGGGGGATCCCCGGGAGCCCGGCTCCTGATCCGAGGTCGTAGGCCACCGCGTTCGCATCGGTGAAGGCTTCCGCGGCCCGGAGGGAATCCAGGATGTGCCGCTCCCACAGGCGGTCGGCGTCCG
The DNA here is from genome assembly GCA_036396815.1 of Actinomycetota bacterium. Lineage (GTDB taxonomy): Bacteria > Actinomycetota > UBA4738 > UBA4738 > CALAEC01 > DASWKD01. Next base: position 6,776 of record DASWKD010000177.1, read on the forward strand.
AGTCGGCCACGAACCCCGCGGGGACCGCTCGGTCCTGCAGGAGCCGAGCGAACAGCTGGAGTCGCTCTCGCTCCGAGGGTTTCACGTGGAACGGAGGCCGGGGTCCCGTTTCACGTGGAACTACCGCCCGGTCCGCCGGATCACCACCCGGCGCTCGGGCTCCTCACCTTCGCTCTCGGTCTCCACACCACCGATCTTCGCCGCCGCGTCGTGGGCCACCTTGCGCTCGAAGGCATTCATGGCTTCGAGGCGTTCGGGCTTGCCGGTCTGGACCACCCTGCGGGCCAGGTCCCCGGCCCGGGAGGCGATCTGGGACCGTCGTCGCTTCCGGTAGTCCTCGATGTCCACCATCAAGCGGCACCGCTCCTGGGTCCGGCGCTGGATCACCGCCCGGACCAGGTCCTGCAGGGCGTC
>DASWKD010000178.1:0-2178 GCA_036396815.1 Actinomycetota bacterium
GGCCTCCCACTCGGCACGCTCCTGCTCGGGGCCCCGGTCATAGGTGTGCGGGATCACCAAACCGCAGGCATCGTGAACCTCGGCGATCGACTCCGCGGAGTACTCGTCGAGCCGTGAACCAAACACGCCGTACCGCTCGCCGATCGCGTACAGGGAGCCCGGTGGCTCGGCCGTGTCCCGGTTGTAGATAAGGCGGGCCTCCGGGCGCCCGGCCACGATCCGGGGATCGGCCGTGTTGAAGAACGACCGCTCCAGCACCCCGTAGTTCTCGGCCAGGCCCACTAGCTTCGATGGATCGCTCACCGCCTTGATGTCGAACTCGACGCCACCGCCGGCCGCTCGGGCCAGGGTCAAGACCTCCTCGATGGTCGGGATGGCGGAGGGGTCGTACGGGCCACCCTTCCACGGGCCGTGGTCCGCCGCATCGAGCTGCTTCACCTGGGCCAGGGTCATCTCCGACACGGCCCCGGTGCCGTCCGTGGTCCGGTCCACCGTGGCGTCGTGGAGGACCACGTAGTAGCCATCGGCCGTTTCACGCACGTCCGCCTCCACCACCGAGACTCCGTACGCGAACGCGTGGCGGAACGCCCACAGGGTGTTCTCCGGAGCCAAGCGGTTCGCTCCCCGGTGCGCGGACACCAGTGGGTCGCCGGCTCCCTGGTCGGGCGTCCCGGCGTCCACCCATCGAGCAGGCTCGGGGACCTCGGTACAGCCCGGCGTTCGCTCTCGGGGCCCCGTGGCCGGAGCGCTGGGCGAGGCGCCGGTGATGGCCGTGACGACGAGGGCCAGGGCCAGGGCGCGGGTGATAGGTGCGAGCATGGTTCGTCTCCCTTCTGTCGATCCTCCGCCTATGGCTGGAGGAAGAACGGGCTCGTGTAGGCGATGGCCCGGCCGAACGAGCGGTACTGGTCGTCGGCTCGGCCATCGGGCGGCTGGTTCGGGTCGGAGATCCGGAGCACGGTCCAGTCCCCGTCGGCCGCGTCGATCGGGACCTCGAACGAGATCACCGGCTCCTGGTCCGGACCCTCGTTGATAGGAACCCGGACGTCCACCGCCTGGGCCACGGACGGCATCACCGTGCCCGGCCGGAGGATCTGGACGCTGAGGTCCCTGCCGTACCACTCCTCCCCCCTGTCGATGTCCAGCTCGAACCGGACGGGGCCCGCCGAGTGGGGGACCACCCCGCCCATCCGGATGCCGTTTGCCGAGGCGTCCACCCGGAGACCTCGCTCCCGGGTGGCGAAGAACCGCCGGGCGCTCATGGCCTCCCGGACACTTGGCCGGCTCAGCTCGCCGACCCACAACCCGGCCCGGCCCTTCCCGGTGGGCGCTCCCCAGCTCGTCCCGTGCTCGTCGGTGACCCCCAGCAACCCCACTCGCCATCCGGCGTTGAGGCAGTCGTTCAGCGGGGACGGGTACCCGTTCTCGGTCCCCTCGAACAGGTAGTCCTCGCTGCGGTTGAAGACCTCCAAGCTGACGATACGGCCGGCCAGGCCGGGGTCGTGGGCGAAGTACCCGAACCGCCCCGGCTCCCGTCCCGGATGGTTGAACCCGGCGATGCCGTCCAGGCCGCCTCCCAGGACCGGGGTGTCGGTGGGAGCCTTCAGCCACTCGTAGAAGGCCCGCATCCCGGCGCCGTTGGTGGGGGCCGACCGGACCAGGGCCTCGAGCTCGGGAGCGATGTCATCGGCGCCCGGGACGTTCTCGTGGGCGAACTGGGCGGCCCCCTCCCCGGTGGAAGTGCCGCCGGTGTGGAAGGGGTCGATCCACCGCTCGGAGAACCACACGTTGACGTGACCCAGGGTGGGACTGGACCACTCGAAGCCCCGGATGGCGGTGAACGCCCCGTCGGCGTTCGCCGCATCGGCCAGCACGCCCGCGCGCTGCCATCGTTCCTCGTTGATCCCCACCAGGGAGCACCCACCCGGAGGACACGCCTCGCCGGCGCCCAGGCCGAAGGTGGAGTGGTCGGTCAGCGCGGCCACGTCGAGCCCCGCATCCCGCATCGAGACGAACGCGTTGGCCGCATCCCCGTCGCCGTCCGACAACAGGGAGTGGTTGTGCAGATCGGCATGGACGAGCGTGGTCCCCGGGAACAGCCGGGAGGTCCGCGAGGCCTGCTGCGGGCCGAGCGTCGTGGCCAGAGCCCGGCTCCAGGGACGGGCCAGGAGCAGCGCG
>DASWKD010000179.1:0-3661 GCA_036396815.1 Actinomycetota bacterium
TCCCCGCCCCGGACGGCCGTGCTGCCACGGGCTCACGTCGTGGGCGGTGCGGGCCGGGGGGCCGCGGCCATGCGGGCCCTGGCTGAGGCGGGGTTCGAGGTCACCGCCGGCGTCCTCCACGCCACGGACACCGACGCCATGGTGGCCGAGCGCCTGAACCTGGAGCGCATCGTGGTTCCCCCGTTCTCGGAGGTCGACCCGGATGCCCGGGAGAAGGTCCAGGACCTGATGGCCGCGGCGTCGTTCGTGGTGGTGTGCGACGCGCCGTACGGACCGGGCAACGTGGGGAACCTCCGGGCCGTGCTGGCGGTGACCGGGAGGAGCACGGAGGTCGTGCTGGTCAAGGGGACCCCGATCGGGGAGCGGGACTTCACGGGTGGGGAGGCGTCAGACCTGTGGGAGCGGATCGCGGCCCGAGGGCGGGTGGTGGCCCGGATCGAGGATCTGCCGGCCGCGATGGGTTACTGAACGCGGCTCTCGGAGTCGGCCAGCTTCCGCTGGAGATCCCGGAGCATGGCCAGCGGGTCGTCGGTGCCCTCCGGCCCCCCCTCGGCGCCGGCCAGGTTCACCGGGGCCGGGGCGGGCTGCTCCTTGGGCTCGGGCGGGAGGACGAACGACAGCCGTGAGCCACCGCCCGGCAGAGGATCGGCGGTGAGGATCCCCCCGTGCAGGGCGATGATGCTGCGGGCCAGGTTCAGCCCCAGGCCCAGCCCGGCCTTTTCCTTGGTCATCACGGCTTCCCCGGGGGAGAAGGCCTCGCCGAAGGCGGCCGAGACCACGCGGCGGTCCACCCCGGCTCCCTGATCCGTGACCGACACCGTGATGCCCTCGACCGCGCTGCGGGCCTGCACGGTCACGGTTCCCCCTTCCTCCGAGTAGCGGCACGCGTTGTCCACCAGGTGGCGGACCACCTCGCGCATCCGCTCGGCGTCGGCGGTGGCCGGGACCGAGGCGGGGACCCGAAGGTCCAGGGTGACCTGCGGGTATCGGTGGGCCGCCTCCTGCGATCCCTCGCGCACCACGTGGGCCATGTCGCACGAGCCGAGATCCAGCCGGAACTCGCCCCGCTCCATCTCCGCGATCACCAGCAGGTTCTCCACCATCCTGGTGAGCTTGGTGGCCGCCTCCTCCAGCTGGGCCAGCATCGCGGCCTGCTGCTCGTCCGCGTCGCCGAACTTTCCGATGACCTGGGCCACGCCCTTGATGATCGTGAGCGGCGTCCGCAGCTCGTGGGACACGTTGGACAGGAACTCGGCCTTGGTGGCGGCCAGGTTCTCGGCCTGGCGGGACACCTCGGCCAGGGACTGGGCCCACTGCTGTTCGCGGTGCACGGTCTCGGCGAACCGCTCCACCAGCCCTTGGGCCAGGAGCGGCGACAGGGGAGAGCCGCCGGCCAGCGCCTCCTCCAGGGCCCAGCGAAGCGTCTCCGGGCCCGGTCCGGGGGCCAGAACCCCGTCGGCGCCGGCCCGCAGGATCTCGGCGGCGTCCTCGGCCCGGGCCTCGGTGAGCACGAACACCACCTTGGCCTGGGGGGCGGCCTGGCGGAGCCGCCGCACCAGGTCCGCGGGGGCCAGCGCGGCCGCCGCCTGGTCCACCAGCACGAACGAGGGAGAGGTCCGCTGGGCCAGCTCCACGGTCCGGTAGCCGTCCTCCGCCCGCTCCAGGACGTGCTGGGGGAAGGCGGCCATGAGGTCCTCAGGCCCGCAGACGAGCACCGTGATGGGGTCTGCGTCCATCTGGGTGATTATCGGCCGATCGGCCGCGGGACTTAGGCCGTTACTCCACCAGGCCCTTGCGGATGGCGATGGCCACCGCCTGGGCCCGGTCGTTGGCTCCGAGCTTCTCGAAGATCCGCTCCAGGTGGGTCTTGACCGTGTGGGGGGAGATGCCCAGCTGGTCGGCCACCTCCTTGGTGGTGGCCCCGTAGGCCACCTTCTGGAGGATCTCCACCTCCCGGCGGGACAGCGGAGCCTCGGGCTTCCGCTCCACCAGCTGGACCTCCTCGATGAACGCCTGGGTCAGGGCGGGGTGGATCACGGCCTTGCCCTCCAGGGCCAGCCGGGCCGCGTTGACCAGCTCGTCCACCCCCACGTCCTTCAGGAGGTAGCCCGAGACCCCGGCCTGGATGGCCTCGGCGATCGAGGCCCTGGACTCGTCCACGGTGAACAGCACGACCCGGGTCTCGGGATGGGTCTGGCGGATGGCCCGGGTGGCCTCGATCCCGTTCATGCCCGGCATGCGGACGTCCATGAACACCACGTCCGGCTTGTGCTCGTCGACGGCGGTCACCGCCTCCTCCCCGGAAGAGGCCTCCCCCACGATGTCCACGTCATCGGCGGTCCCCAGCGCGGCCCGCAGGCCGTCGCGCGTGACCGGATGGTCGTCGACGATGAGCACCCGCATGCAAACGTCCCCCGCCGGGCGTTAGAACCCAGCCCGGGTAGGATAATCCCTGGAGGCGTGTGATGGAAGAATCCCCAAATGATTTCTCATCGGACATAACAACCCTTCCGGGCCAGGGCGGGGACCAGGACACTCGGAAGCAGGTGGTCGAGGCCCTGGCCACCGTCCAGGATCCCGAGCTGGGTATCAACATCGTCGACCTGGGCCTGGTGTACGACCTGACCCTCGAGGATGGCGTGGTCAGGGTGACCTACACGCTGACCACCATGGGGTGCCCGATCGGGCCCCTGATCGAGGCCCAGATGCGGACCCTGGTGGACCAGGTGGACGGGATCGAGGGCTTCGAGGCGGAGATGGTGTTCTCGCCGCCGTGGACCCCGGAGAAGATGTCCGAGGAGGCCAAGGCCGCCCTCGGCGTGTTCTGATCGGTATGAGCATCCTGTCCTACCTGAGGTTTTCCCTGCTCGACGACGGAGACGTGGAGTCCTTCGCCCGCGACGTGGAGGCCATGCGCAAGCTGGCCGCGGACCAGCCGGGGTACCGGTGGGCCGAGGTGGGGCAGGACCCGGAGGACCCGCGGGTGTGGATCGTGGTCAGCGAATGGGACGATGTGGAGCAGGTCCGGGCTTGGGAGCACCACCCCGACCACGAGGCCCTGTTCGACGTGTGGGAGCCGCGGTACCGGGAGCCGCTCCTGCATCGCCGCTTCGTCCCCTGGGTCCGCCCGGCTGCGGGCTGAATCCGACCTCGGGGGTGGATATTCTGGGGTGCCCCGGATAGACTGGGAGGGCGATGGCCACCACCCAGGAGCAGCAGCTCAAGGATCTGACCGGGGGGTACCGGTTCGGCTGGCACGACCCGGCCACCCACGTGTTCGAGCCCAAGAGGGGTCTGTCCGAGCGCGTGGTGGAGGAGATCTCCTTCATGAAGTCCGAGCCGGAGTGGATGACCAAGTTCCGGCTGAAGGCCCTGAAGCACTTCGAGAAGCGGCCCATGCCCTGGTGGGGAGCCGACCTCTCCGACATCGACTTCGACAACATCTTCTACTTCATCCGGTCCACCGAGAAGCAGGCCAAGGAATGGGAGGACCTCCCCGAGGACATCAAGTCCACCTGGGACAAGCTCGGGATCCCCGAGGCCGAGAAGAAGTTCCTGGGCGGCGTCAGTGCCCAGTACGAATCCGAGGTCGTGTACCACAAGATCAAGGATGAGCTCGACAAGCAGGGCGTGCTGTTCACCGACATGGACTCGGCGCTCC
>DASWKD010000180.1:0-2657 GCA_036396815.1 Actinomycetota bacterium
TCGGGTCCGATGACGGGGCGCGCCTGCTCGAAGAGGACCGCAAAGAGGCGGTCGATGACCTCCAGCGGCTCGTCGCCGGGGACGGAATCCGCCGCCGCCCGCCGGGCGGTGACATCGGACACCAGGATCCGGGCGGCGCCGAGCCCGCGGGCGATGCCCGCGGGCAGGTTGGCGGTCAGGCCGCCATCCACCAGCACCCGGCCCTCCAACCGCTCGGGCGAGAGGAGGATCGGGATTGCGGCGCTGGCCCGCACCGCCTGGGCCAGGTCCCCGGTGCCGATCACCACCGGCTGCCAGGCCGCCAGGTCGGTGGCCACCGCCCGGAAAGGGATCGGGAGGGAGTCGAAGTTCCCGCGAGCCAGGAGATTGCCGCGCAGCATGGCGGCGTTGAGCACAGCGTTGGCGCGCGCCTCGTCAACTGCCGCCGCCTGGAGGGCAAGCCCGCGATCGCCCTGGGCCCAGAGCACCACCGGCAGGCGACCACCCCAGGAGAGCGGCGCCCGGGGGCGGGAGGAGGTGAACAGGTCGGTGAGGGGCAGGGTCCGGGCCACCGAGTCAATCTGGCGGGCCGAGTACCCGCTGGCGTACATCCCGCCGATGATCGCCCCCATGCTGGTGCCGACGATCAGGTCGGGCCGGATCCCCGCGGAATCCAGCGCCAGCAGCACCCCGATGTGGGCAATCCCCTTGGCACCGCCCCCCGACAGCACCAGGGCGGTGGGGCCGGCGCCACAGGCCTGGGCCCGGGCTTTCGACGGGCACCAGAGCACCAGCATGAAGACCACCACAACGGCCAATCGCGGCATGACCCCCAAGATAGGGGGGCCCGGGCCGTGGATCCCCTTGCGCACCGGCAGTCCGTTTCTTATCTCTGTTGCCGGCACCGCCCTCACCGCGGCGGGCCGCCCCCTGATAGTGACGGGTCAACGCGCGCCCAGGAGTCGCTGGCAATGACGTACGTGATTGTGGAAGCCTGCATCGGGGTCAAGGACCGCGCCTGCGTCGACGTCTGCCCGGTCGATTGCATCTACGAGGGCGAGGACCAGCTCTACATCCACCCCGACGAGTGCATTGATTGCGGCGCCTGCGAGCCCGAGTGCCCGGTGACCGCCATCTTCCCGGAAGACGACGTGCCCCCCGACATGGTGGCGTACACCGAGAAGAATCGCGAGATCTTCAACAGCGACATCCCGCCGGGAAAGCCAAGGAAGTGAGGTCGGTGAGGACGGTGAGGTCCGGCGGTCGGTGAGGACAGGAGGTCCGTAGCAGGTGTTACTGTCCCCACTGACCTCACTGACCTCTCTGACCCCACTGACCCCACTGACCCCACTGACCCCACTGACCCCCTGAAAAGATGGGCGGCCCCGTCCCGGAAATTTCCCGAGGCGGGGCCGTATGGCGTGGTGGGTGCTGCGAACAGCCGGGCGGTGATCCTGGTGAACACCTGATCGGCCCGCCAAGCTATAAGACGCCCGATCCCCCCGAAAAGTTGCACCTCACCGGGAGAGAAACCGCCGGAGCGCCTCGGTCGTGGCACTGGGCTGCTCCACCGGCGGCAGGTGGCCGGCCCCGTCGATGAATTCCAGCACCGCCCCCGGAATCGAGTCCGCCAGCGCCTCCGCCACCTTGGGCGGGATCAGCGCGTCCACCGCCCCGCTCACCACCAGCACCGGGATCCGGGCCAGCTCCGGCAGCAGGACCCGGCTGTCGGTCCGATCGCGCATGGCGGTGAGGGCGCCCGCCACCCCGGCCGCCGGGCTCGCCATGACCATGGCCCGAAGCCGGGCCACCATCGCGGGCGGCGCATCGGGCGCCAGCAGCTTGGGCACCATCTGGTCGGCCACGGCCCCGATGCCCTCGTCCCGGAGCAGCGCCAGCTGGGCATCGCGTCCCTTGCGGCCTTCGGCGGTATCGGCATCGGCCTTGGTATCCATCAGCACCAGGCCCCGGACCCGGTCGGGCCACCGCCGCAGGAACTCGAAAGCGATGTACCCGCCCATCGAGAGCCCGCAGAGGACCACCGATTCCTCGCCCAGCACCTCCAGCAGCCCGGCCAGGTCCTCCGCGTAGGTGGCCATCGAGTAGCCCAGGTCCGGGGCGTCGGACTTCCCCATCCCCCTGAGGTCCGGCGCGATCCGCCGGAAGCCGTCGAGGCCGGCCACCTGGTGCTGCCAGATGGTCCGGTCCAGCGGGTAGCCGTGGATGAAGAGAATGGCCGGCCCCGACCCCTGACTCTCCACCGCCAGCCCCACTCCGCGGACGGTGACTCGCTGGACTCCGTCCCCGCCGTCGCCCGAGGTGAATGCCCCCCCCACCTCGGGCGGCACCGGCACCGGCCGCCCATCCCGGTTGATGCAGACAAACAGGAACTCGGCGGTGGCGATCAGGGTGTCGTCGGACTGGCGCCGGGCGGTCTGGCGCATGGTGAAGCTGGTGCGGCCCAAGTGGGTCAGGGCCTGGTGGAAGCGGAGAACATCGCCCGGAAAGGCGGGGGCGTGGTAGTCGATGGTGGTCTTCCGGACCGCCGGCCACGCCCCTTGGCGGGTAAAGACGTCCATTCCCGGCCCGTGGACCAGGACCTCCCACCGGGCCCGCTCGAACAGCGAGAGGAAGGAGGCCTGGTTCAGGTGCCCGTAGGCGTCGCACTCGTCCGGATA
>DASWKD010000181.1:0-4221 GCA_036396815.1 Actinomycetota bacterium
TGACCATCGACCTGTTGAAGGAAGGCGCCAACGTCGGCCTCACCGAGATCGCGGCCATCCCCAACGAGTTCAAGGCCTCGCTCAACGCCTACCTGGCCGAGCAGCCCGTCCCCCCGTCCGGCGTCCGCACGCTCTCGGACATCATCGAGTACAACGAGCAGCATCCCGAGGAGGTGCAGTACGGCCAGAACCTGCTCATCGCCTCGGACGCCACGCCCGGCAACATGACCGTTGGCGAGCCGAACCGCGTGGCCGCCGTGGAGGGCTCCCGGGCGGCCATCAACCAGGCATTCCTGCGCTACGACCTGGACGCGGTGGTCTCGTTCAACTCGCAGTACGTGAACGTGGGCGCGGCGGCCGGCTACCCCACGATCACGATCCCCACCGGGTACACATCGAACGGTCGGCTGCCCCGGAACCTGTCGTTCCTGGGCATGGCCTGGGATGAGCCCGAGCTGATCGGCTTCGCGTACGCCTACGAGCAGATCAGCAAGCGCCGGGTCCCGCCCACTGCGGTGAACCCCGCCCTGTTCCCGAACGGCTGCACGCCACCCGAGTAGGGCGACCCCGCAGCGTCAGGCCTTGGCCGCGACCTCGTAGGACTCGACCGACACGATATTCCCACCGAGCTCATCGGTGGTGTCCTTGCGGAGCGTGGTGGCCGCCTCGGCGCTGGCGTTCAGCGTCTCCTCGGAGTCCCACAGCGTCATGGCTATCATCCGGCCGGTGGCCCGGTCCAGGAGCCACCAACCCCCCGAGAACCCCTGCCACTGCTTCGCGGCGGGGATCACGTTCTCCTCGACCAGCTTGACGGCGATGTCAGCCTGGTCGGGCGTTCCCTCGATGGTGGTGACGCGTGCCCACATAGGGGCCTCCTCTCCCTCGACTGGAAGCAGTCTACGCCGGGCGCGCCGGGCGCGTGGTGTGACCTCAGGAGCCGAGCGCCTCGATGAGCCGGGCCGCGTACCACTCCTGCCACGGCTGATCCGTTCCGGCGGCCTCGTAGTCCTTGCCCAGCTTGACCAGGTGGTAGACGAGCTCGCTGCGGACCGGCGTGGTCCCCAGGACCTGGGGGAGCTCCGAGAGCTCCAGCAGCCAGTCGGCGTACCAGGAGGCCCAGTCGGGGTCGTCGCCGTCCACGATCCGGTAGACCGTGTGATGCGTCTCCCCGGCCTCCTTCAAGAGCTCGGTCACCCTGGCCACTCGCTCGTCCATCCGTCCTCCTCTCGGCCCGGCCAGCCTACCGCTCGTCCAGGTTGTTGACGGCGCAACTATCTGGTACCCTGGGGTCCATGCCGGCCATCACACCAGACGACATCCTCCAGCTGCCCCGGATCGAGCGGCCCGACCCCGAACGGTCGGCCGAGCGGCCGGTCCTGGACGTGGTGGACGCCCCGATGTTTCTGGAGGGCGAGGGCTTCCAGGTCCGGCGGGCCACCGCCGGCATCAACCTTCAGTTCGCCGACCCGTTCCTGCTCCTGGACCACATGGGGGCCGTGGAGTATGCGCCGGGGGAGGCCAAGGGCGCGCCCGACCACCCGCACCGGGGGTTCGAGACCGTCACGTACCTCATGGACGGCGTGCTGATCCACCGGGATTCAAACGGCGGTGGCGGCCAGATCACCGACGGCGCCACGCAATGGATGACCGCCGGTTCGGGCATCGTCCATTCCGAGATGCCCTCGGAGGAGATCGTGGCCGCCGGGGGCCTGTTCCACGGCGTCCAGCTGTGGGTCAACCTCCCCGCCTCGGAGAAGTGGTCGCCTCCCCGCTACCAGGACATCGGCGCGGACGACGTGACCATGGTCACCAGCCACGACGGGGGAGCGGTGGTCCGGCTGATCGCCGGCGACCTTGCCGGGCATCGGGGGCCCGGGGCCACCCGGACGCCGATCACCTACGCTCACGCCACCCTGGCCCCGGGAGCTCGGCTGGAGGTCCCCTGGCGGCCGGACTTCAACGCGATGGTCTACGCCCTGGCCGGCAGCGGCTCGGTGGGCACCGAGCGCCGGTCCCTCGGCGAGGGCCAGCTGGCGGTGTTCGCCAACGGCGACCACCTCATCGTCTCCGGCGACGACGCCCAGGAGGCCCGCTCGGCCAACCTGGAGCTCCTCCTGCTCGGCGGGAGACCGATCCGCGAGCCCATCGCCTGGTACGGCCCGTTCGTCATGAACACCAAGGACGAGATCGTGCAGGCCGTGACCGATTACCGCGAGGGCCGGATGGGCGTCATCCCCGCGGAAGCCGCGCGCACCAGCCTGAAGGACCACCCGCCCCACTTGTAGACTTCCCGCCATGCTGGACGAGGGGACGGAGGCGCCGGCGTTCACGCTCCCAGACCAGGACGGCACGCAGGTGTCGCTGGAGGAGTACCGGGGGCGGTGGATCGTCCTGTGGTGGTTCCCCAAGGCGTTCACCGCCGGCTGAACGGTGGAGGGCCAGGGGCTCCGTGACCGAGCCCCCGAGTTCGAGGAGCGGGGCATCGTCCTGCTGGGTGCCTCGTTCGACACCCCCGACGACAACAGGGCGTTCGCCGAGGAGCACGGCTTCCCGTTCCCGCTCCTCGCGGACCCCGACCGCGTGGCCGGTCACCTCTACGAGACCGTGCGGCATCCCACCGAGCGGTCGCCCGAGTACGCCAAGCGCCGGACGTACCTCATCGACCCCCAGGGCGTGATCCGCAAGGCGTACCGGGTCCGCGACATCCCCGCCCACCCCCAGGAGCTCCTGGACGACCTGGATGCCTTGCGCGAACCGTAGGCCCCGGCCCGTGGGACCCTGAGCGCATGGGGCGATGGACGGCGGCCAACCTCCGTCACCTGGCGAGCGTGCTCTGGCAGGGCCGCAATCCGGCGGTCACCGTGTACGACTCGATCGGCCCCGACTTCTTCCTGGCACCGGCGCCCGGCTGGCTGAACCTGGGGCTGTGGGAGGGGCCGGGGGACGAGGACGAGGCCGAGGAGGCCTGCCGCCGGCTGGTCCGGGCCGTGGCCGCATACCTCCCGGCCGGTGGCGACGTGATCGACGTGGGCAACGGCCTGGGGGCCCAGGACCCGGTGATCGCCGAGGTCGCCCGGCCCTCCCGTCTGGTGGCCGTGAACATCACCGAGTCCCAGCTCCGGGCGGGCGGGGAGCGCCTGGCCGAGGCCGGGGCCCATGCCGTGGTCGGCGACGCGGTGCGCCTCCCGCTGGCCGGCGGGTCGGCGGACGGCGTGATCAGCATCGAGGCCGCGTTCCACTTCCGCTCGCGGGCCGGGTTCTTCCGGGAGGCACGTAGGGTCCTCCGGCCCGGCGGCGTGCTGGCCACATCCGACATCACCACCGAACGCATGCCCCGCACGCCGTCGGAGATCATGGCCGCTGCCGTCAACCTCCGGGCCTGGGGCCTGCGGACCACGGCGGCCGTCACCGGCCCGGAGATGGCGGTCCAGCTCACCAGGGCCGGGTTCGCCGACGTGCGCCTGGAACGGGTGGGGGATCGTGTGTTCGACCAGGCCTTCCGGCTGTTCCGGGGACGTGTGGCCTCCCACGATGGCGCCCTGCGCGGGCCGGCCCGGCTGCTGCTTTCGCAGATGGAGGTGCTGTGGCGGCGCCGGCTGGTGGACTACGTCGTGGTCCGAGCAACGGCGGCCTGAGCGCGGTATCGTTCTGCCCCCGGGTGAGGGAGGGATCATGACGTCTGCGTTCGAGGCGGTCCAGGGGTTCTACGAGAAGGCCGCCGAACGGCTCAACCTGGAGCTTTCGCTCCGAGAGGCGCTGGCCACGCCAGCCCGCGAGGTCTTCGTCCAGGTCCGTGTCCCGATGGACTTCGGCGGGTTCAAGGTGTTCCGGGGCTACCGCGTCCAGTACAACAACGCCCGCGGGCCGTTCAAGGGCGGCCTGCGGTTCCATCCGCTGGTCTCGCTCGACGAGATCCGGTGCTTCTCGGCGCTGATGACCTGGAAGACGGCCCTGATGAACATCCCGTTCGGTGGGGCGAAGGGCGGCGTGCAGGTCGACCCGAAGCTGCTGTCCGAGGCCGAGCTGGAGCGGCTGTCGCGGGCGTTCATGCGGGCCATCGCCGACTTCATCGGCCCACAGGTCGACGTGCCGGCGCCCGACGTGAACACCACCCCGCAGATCATGGCCTGGATGGCGGACGAGTACGCCCGCCGGTACGGACCGAACCCCGCCGTCATCACCGGCAAGCCCGTGGTGGTGGGGGGATCGCTGGGCCGCGAC
>DASWKD010000182.1:0-1652 GCA_036396815.1 Actinomycetota bacterium
CGTACCAGGCTTGGCCCAAGCCGAACAGGAAGTTGTAGCGGGGCAGCTCCTCGAACGCCAGGCGAGCCTGCACCTCGGCGGCCTCCAGCTCACCGCGATGCCGTAGGATCTCCGCCCGGTGGATCCGGCAGATGCCGGAGAACGCCGGGATCGCCTCGCGCTCGGCCCACCGGACCGTGGCTTGGGTCCACTCCGATGACCGGCGGAGGTCCCCCAGGTGGGAGCACACGGCGATCATGCTGCAGTACACGTACCCAACCTCGAAGGGTTGCATCTCGCCGCCCACCGCGATGACCATGGCTTCGTCCATGAGCGCGGACCCTTCCTCCACCTTCCCGGTCCACATCAGGGCTCGGCCCTTGTCGTGGAGGGCCCGGCCGTACAGATCCTGGTCCCCGTGGCGCTTGGCGATCTCCAGGGCCCGCTCGAGCAGCGGAAGGCCCTCCTCGTACCGCCCTTCGAACTCGATGGCGGCGAAGCCCTGCATGTAGGTTAGGTACCCACGGACCACCGAATCTGGGAGGTCCTCAACCAGGGCGGCCGCTCTGCCCATCCAGCCGCCGGCCACCGGAGCGGCCATCCGGATGCCGTGCTGCTCGCCGACCCGGTAGGCCATCATCGCCGCCCGCTCTCGCTCCCCGGCGTCGAGGAGCGCCTTGAACGCCCGCTCGCCCACGTCGATCGAGTCGTCCGGATGCCCGGTCCACCAGGAGGCCTGGAAGAAGAGCTCCAGGCCGTCGGCGTCCAGCCCTTCGGCCGCATCGGCCGCCCGGAGCAGCTCGTAGGCCTGGTTCCATTCGTGGCGGTCCAGCGCGTCTCGGGCCCGGTCCAGGGTCTCGGCCGCAGCGGTCATGTGGGCAAGCGTACGTCACTCACACGGCTCGGCGTGAGGCCGTGGCAACCAGTGCTCAGGGGGCCGAAACAGGTACCCGCGAGGCGCCGCATTCCTGGCCCAGGCAGGCCCGGGCCCACACGTCGGGCTGGCCGGCCGAGGAGCCCTCCACGCTCCCCCAGAAATCGCCGCCGCCGAAGATGGCCTCCTCGGGGCCGAAGGCCACCTCGCTCTGGGGGGTGCCGGCTGGGGCGACGCCCAGCGTCACGGCGAGCCGGGGGATGGCTGTGTCGGGCAGCGCAAGCTCGTCGACTGGCACCAGGGCCCCGGAGTCGGCCTCGCCGATGGCGGTGAAGGCCCGGATCCCAGAGACGGGGCCCCCGTTCGGCTGGCCGATGCCCCGGACCGAGATGGAGATCCACACCTCGTCTCCGGCGGTCCCGATCCCGCCCGAGACGGGCTCCCCCACCTTCTCGCAGATGGTGAAGCACCGGTACAGGTCGTAGCGGGGAGCCGCATCGAGCTCCGTGGCCGACCGCACCGCCCGGGCCTCGTACCGGAACACGCCCTCGGTGAACTCCAGGCCATACAGGACCGCGGGCACGCCGGTGCCGCTGTGGATGCAGAAGGCCGCGCCCACGCAGACCTGCCGGTTGCCGGGCACGGAGGCCAGACGCAGCCTCACCAGGATGTCTTCGTTCTCGGGCCGCCAGATCACACTCGCACCGGTCAGCTCGGCGCCGGCCGGGCCCGCGCCGGGAGCGCCGTCGGTGGGCGGGTCGACGGCAGAGGCCATGACCTGCCCCGAGAACGTGGCCCA
>DASWKD010000183.1:0-2165 GCA_036396815.1 Actinomycetota bacterium
CGGTAACGAAGGCGTGGTACGCGGCCAGGGTCTTGCCCGGGCGCCGGTACCACCGGGCCGCGTCATGGTAGCGGGCCCCGGGGCCGATGGCCTGGCGGAGGGGATCCAGATGCCGGGCGTCCACGGCCACCATCACCGCCTCCCCGCCTTCCAGCCCCCGGGAAGCGAACGGGACCACGCGGTCGATCAGGTCCCCGTCGGAACGGTACGGGAGGGCGTGGTGGATCAGCCCGGCGCCCTGCTCGATCCGCGTCTCCCCGTCCATGGCCCCGGTCGAGGATAGCGCGAGATCAGCCTAGGAGCGGGAGGGCCACCGCATCCATCGGCGGAACAGGACCAGATCCACCGCTGCCGGGACGGCCAGGACCGCGTCGAACACCGGCAGGAGCCACCGGGTGGCCGCCGTGGTCTTCACGACCCGCAGGAGCCACGGCCCGGCCCCGGGCACGTCCTTGTAGATCACGTCGTGGACCTTGGCCGCGTACAGGTGCTGGAGGTGGGTGCGGACCTGGATCTCGGCCATCAGGTTCAGGTCGCGGCGGGCGCCCACCCCCCACAGGTCCGCGTCGATGTGCACGGTCTTGTACCGCCCGCGCTTGTACTCCACCGCGGCCACCCGGGGCCCCAGGATGCGGACGATGCGCGATACCACCACCGGCAGCTCCCACGGCGAGGTCACGTACCGGATCCCGATGGCGTCGCCGATGTCCCGCACGCTGTACGCCTGTCCCCGGCGGGCCAGTTCCTCCGGGGTGATGCTCAGCTCGGCGGCCCGGGCCGCGTTCTTGCGCTCGATCTTCTCCAAGAGCGACGGTCCCTCCTTCAGCCGGAACACCGTGGTGGGCGGGAGGTCATCCAGCAGGTCGGACACCTCCACGCTGGCCAGGCGGAGCTTCTCGATGTCGGAGGTGTAGTCGCGGAGGCGTCGCCAGGTGGGCTCGGCGTCCCGGCGGGGGCGCTCCTCCCGGAACCGGACCCATCCGTAGGCGGCCACGAAGGCCACCGCGAACCCCGGGCCCGCCGCCCACCAGTACCACGGCGCCGGCCGGGCGCTGGAGGCGAACGACAGCGCGGTGGTCACCGCCAGTCCGGCGGCCCCGGCGATCGACAGCCGGGTCACGGACGTGCGGATCCGCCGCCAGGCCACGAACAGCTGGGTCAGGGCGAACGAGCCCACCAGCGTGAGCAGGATCAGGTTGGCGGCCAGCACCGGCCGGCGGGCGGCGAACCCCACCGTGCCCATGACCTCGGTCACGAACAGGGCCAGCAGTGAGGCCACCAGCCCGCTGACCTGGGCCATGCCCATCCGGAGGTCCTGCCCCTGGTGGCGATCCTGGGCGATGGCGAACCCCGACCGCGCGGCGTCCAGCGTGGCCCGGGCCCGGTCCACCAGGGCCCGGTGGTAGCCCAGGTCGTAGGCCACCTGCTCGGCCCGGCGCTCGTCGTGGAGGATCTCCGGCTCGAACACCGGGTCCTCCTCCCCCGGCTGGAGCAGGCGGGCAGACCGCTCGCGGAGGTTGCGCAGGTTGATCAGCAGGGTCTGGTGCAGCTCCCCGGTCCGGCTGACGGCCTGCTCGAAGCCGGCGAACGAGGTCCCCGCCCGCTCCGTCTTCTGCCGGAGCTCCTCGGCCTCCGGGGAGCCGGCCACCCGGCGGAGCTCCTCGTAGTCGCGGTGGACGGTGATCATCCAGTCCAGCCGGCGATCCAGGCGCTGCTGGGCCCGGCGGAGGTCGTCGTCGGCCCGGTCGTACTCGGCCAGCTGGACGGCCAGCTTGTGCCGGGACTGGAGGAGGAGGGCCATCTCCGGGGGGATGGGGCCGGACAGCTCGTGGAGGAGCCGCTGGACCTCGGGCTCGGCGGAGCGGGGCGAGACCACGACCCACGCGTCGCCGGGGCCCGTCCACTCCGCCCCGGCCCGCCACAGGAGCCCGGCCCGGGTCCGGGCCACCCCGCCGCCGCCCAGGGAGGCGGCCGCCGCCGCGGGGTCCAGGGCCTCGTACGCATCGTCCTCGACCAGCGCCGAGAACACCACGCTGATCCCCCACAGCCCGTCGCCGGCCTCCGACAGCGGGGCCAGGGCGGCGTCCAGGCCGTCGGTCAGGTCGCGCCATCCCTCCTCGATGGAGACCGTGGTCCCGCCCCGGCTGTCCAGCGCGTGGAGGTAG
>DASWKD010000184.1:0-5209 GCA_036396815.1 Actinomycetota bacterium
GACGTGGGTCTCGCTGGCATATGTCGTCCCGATCGGGTCCGTGGTGGTGTTCATCCTGTACCTGTTCGTGCTCCAGCGGTGGCTTGCCTCCCGGGCCGCATACGGGTTCGTGATCATCCCGTTCGTCACGGTCCTGCTGTCGTCGTGGCTGGACGACGAGCCGATCGGTGCCGGACTGGTCCTCGGCGGGCTCCTGGTCCTGGCCGGCGTGTACATCGGAGCGCTGCGGCCGAAGCGCCAGCCGACCGAGTGATCGGGCTCGAGGACGTCCGGGCCGCGGCCGATCGGCTCCATGGCGTGGCCCACCGGACGCCCGTCCTCACCTCGCGGACGCTGGACGGGCGAGCCGGCGGGAGCGTGTTCCTGAAGGCCGAGAACCTCCAGCGGGGAGGGGCGTTCAAGATCCGCGGGGCGTACAACCGGATGTCGGCGCTGCGCCCCGAGGAGCTCGGGGCCGGCGTGACCGCGTACTCGTCCGGTAACCATGCCCAGGCCGTGTCTCTCGCCGCGCAGGAGCTGGGGAGCCGGGCGGTGATCCTGATGCCGGCCGATGCGCCGGCCGGCAAGCAAGCGGCCACGGAGGGGTACGGGGCCGAGATCGTGACCTACGACCGGTACGCAGAGGACCGCGTGGTCCTGGGCGAGCGGCTGGCCGCCGAGCGAGGCCTGACGCTGATCCCCCCGTACGACCACCCGCTGATCATGGCCGGGCAGGGCACGGTGGCCCTGGAGCTGCTGGAGGAGATGCCGGACCTGGACGCGCTGGTCGTCCCGGTGGGAGGGGGCGGCCTGATCGCCGGATGCGGCACGGCGGCCAAGGCCCTCCGGCCCGGCATCCGGGTCATCGGGGTGGAGCCCGAGACGGCCGACGACACGCGGCGCTCCCTGGCCGCCGGAGAGCGGATCCGGCTCCCGAAGGTCCCCCGGACGATCGCCGACGGCCTCCAGGCCGACGTCCCCGGCATGCTGACCTTCGAGGTGAACCGCACGGTCGTTGACGAGGTGGTCACCGTGCGGGACCGGGATATCGTCGACGCGATGCGGTTCCTGTTCGAGCGCCTCAAGGCGGTGGTGGAGCCGAGCGGCGCCGTGGCGGTGGCCGCCCTGCTCACGGGGGCCGTCCGGGCCACAGGGGCGGGGGCCGTGCTGTCCGGCGGCAACATCGATGCCCGGCGGTTCGCGGACCTGACGGGGAATGCACCGGACGGTCCCCGCGTTCCAAGCGAGTAACCATGATCCGCTGGATCCGCAGGTTCATCGCCCAGCATCCGGGGCGGGCCACGTTCCTGGCCGGCCTGGGTGTGGCCCTGTTCGTGTTCGGCATCGTGTGGTTCGAGCCCCACAAGCTGTTCGTGAACGAGCGGGTGGACGAATCCCTGCCCACCGCCATGGCAGCCGAGCAGGCCACCCCGGCTTCACCCGCTCCCGCCGACCCCTCGCCTGAGCCGGAGGGTCCCACGGTCCTGGCCCGGGGCCGGTGGCGGAGCCTGGAGCACCAGACCACCGGCACGGTGAGGATCCTGGAGCTCCCCGATGGCAGGCGGATCCTCCGGTTCGAGGACCTCGACACCTCGAACGGCCCCGACCTCCGGGTGTACCTGTCGGAGATCCCCGAGAGCGACGACTGGCACGCCTACGGCGTGCGATTCCTGGACCTGGGCGACCTCAAGGGGAACCTGGGCAGCCAGAACTACCGGATCCCCCCGGGGACCGACCTGACGGACGTCGAGAGCGCCGTGATCTGGTGCCGGCGCTTCGAGGTCGGCTTCGCCGTGGCCGGGCTGCGCTTCCTCTAATCGTCGTCCGCGATGGTGGCGGTGGCCGCGCCCACGCTGATCGCGGCCTCCACGGGATCGAACAGCTCCACGCCGAACGTCTCGTCACCTTCGACCAGGTCGTCGCCCAGGATGGGCACCAGGATGGTCTGCGTGGTGTCGTCCGGCTCGAAGGTCAGGGTGCCCGACAGTGGCCAGTAGTCGACCTTGGGGGTGGCGGTCCCTCCGGCCGTGCGGAAGCTCACCCGGACCGTTTGGGCGGTCACCCCGGCCCGCCGCACGGTGAGGGCCAGTGCGCCGTCCGCGTCGCCCTCGGCGGCCGAGGCGTCGGCGATCGACAGCGAGGACTCCGGTGGGAGGGCCGATCGGAGCCAGCCGTTGATCGGGTTCTCCCCCACGCTGGCGTAGCTGCCGTAGAACATGGGCGTCCCGCACCCCAGGCCCTTCCACGTGGTGCCCACCACGATCAGCCGGCCGTTGGCGTCGGGGACCATCAGCGGCCCGCCCGAGTCGCCCTGGCAGGCGTCCCGTCCGCCTTCCGGCTCGCCGGCACAGATCTCGACGGAGCCGTTGAAGCCGACCACCGGTCCGTTGAGCGTGGCGCAGTCGGCGTCCGACACGATGGGCACCTCCACCTCGTGGAGCTCATCGGGCGATGGGCCCACCAGGTAGAAGCTCGTCCCCCAGCCGATCGTCACCGCGTTGGTGCCCGGCGCCCACACGGACGCCTCCGACGGCATCCCGATCCGGATCGGGGTCAGGGCGGAAGGGGTGGTCAGCCGCAGGACCGCGGAGTCGCTGGCGCTGTTGGGGTCGGTCAGGACCTCGGCGATCTGATGGATCTGCCCGCCCGAACTCTTCGAGGTCGAGCCCAGCCGGACCTGGAAGCTGGACGGCTGGCGCCCCGACACGCAGTGCTTGGCGGTCAGGATCCAGTCCGGGCGGACCAGGCTGCCACCGCAGAAGTGGCTGCCGGCGTTCGACTGGAGCGAGGCCATCCAGGGGTACGGTCGGGTGGCGGGGCGCCCGCCCACGATCTGATCGGCCTGAGCGGGGATGATCGGCAGGGCGGCCAAGGCCAGGGTCATGAGGGCGATCCGGCGCTTCACGTGTGCTCCCTTCATCGGTTATGGGAGGGTTCGTCGCCGGGAGCCGCGGGTCCTTTGTGCAGGTGCATAAAGGGAAGCCCCGGTTTCTGTGCCGCAAAGAGAGGGAAGGAGGCCCGGGGGACGAATATCTCCTGGTAGATGGCGATCCACGGCCGGCTCGCGCACCGCTTCGTGGCCCTCCTCCTGACGGGCCTGTTCGTGCTGGCCGGGCCCATCCCCGCCGAAGCTAAGCGCAAGACGGGGTGCGCCGACCGGAAGAACCGGGTCCTGTCCACCAAGGGCCGGCTGGGCCTCCGGGGCGTCTACGCGCTCCCCCGCAAGAAGCCGAAGGCTCTGGTGGTGTTCACCCACGGCTACCGGAAGCCGGCCACCGCGTACTGGCGCGGCCACCTCCGCCGGGCGGCCAAGCGCGGCGTCCTGGCCGTGGCCATGGACTACCGCGGGATCGGCGGGGCCCCGGACTACCGCGGGTGGAACGTCCGGGCCGGCGCGGCGGACTCGATCGCCGCGGCCAGGCACTTCTGGGCGAGATGCCGGACGCTTCGGACCGTCGTCCTGGTCAGCGTGTCGATGGGTGGCAACACGGCCGGCCTGGCGCTGGCCGCCAAGCCCACCCGCACCCCCCGCAGGGTCCCGCCTCCGCCGGGCGCGCCCTGCCCGTGCCCGGCGCCCCCGCTGTTCGACCACTGGGTCAGCATCGAGGGGGCCCTGAACGTGACCGAGACGTACCTGGCGGCCGTGGCCGCGGAGCCTTCGGACCCGTACATCGCCGGGGCCAGGCAGGACATCGAGCGGGAGATGGGCGGGACCGTCGCGGAGGTTCCCGACCGTTACCGGGAGGCTACGATCGTGGCCCGGGCCGACGACGTGGCCGCCTCGGGGGTCAGGGACGTGACGATCGTCCACGGCCTGGAGGATGGGCTGGTGCCCTACGACCAGAGCAGGGAGATGGCCGAGGCCCTCCGGGCCCGGCGCGTGCCCCTCGACGTGTTCACGGTGCTGGGCCGGGGCCAAGGCGAGGACGGGACGGTGCTGACCGGGCACGCGCTGGGAGGCGCCGGCTGGCAGTCGCCCTTCGCCGGGCACGGCTCTGAGGAGGATCGCCACCACATGGTGATCAAGACGGGCTTCGATCGCCTGTGGGCCATCCTGGGGGGTGCCACCGTCGGGCCGGACCGGGACTTCGTGACGGACGGCACGCTGGGCACGCACCCGGCCCCCTAGGGGCAGGTCCAGGCGCGCCTCTCGCGCGGTGACCGTTTCCATCCCCTCTTCCCTTCCGCCCCCACCTTCGGGACCGGCCCGCCCATTGACGCACATCGCAGGGAGGCGTTCAATCGAGCGGGGGCCTCCCAGGTCCCGGAAGGAGGGAGCGGCATGCTCAGCGACCACGACACCTCGGCCATGATCCCGGTGAAGGACCTGGAGAAGAGCCGCCGGTGGTACGAGGACGTGCTGGGGCTCACCCCGGTGATCGACGAACCCAGCGGCATCACCTACAAGAGCGGGGCGGGTGTGTTCAGCATCTACCCCACCCAGTTCCTGGGAGCCAAGCACACGCTGATGGGCTGGGTGGTGCCGGACATCGAGGCCGCCGTCGGCGAGCTTGCCTCGAAGGGCATCACGTTCGAGCAGTACGACTTCGAGGGGCTCAAGACGGACGGGCGCGGGATCGCCGAGCTGGAGGGCGAGCGGGGAGCTTGGTTCAAGGACCCCGACGGCAACATCCTCAGCGTCTGGCAGTCCACCACCACGTAGCGCGACGATGCGGTGGCCGGGACCCCCAGCGTGTTACGCTGGGGGTCCTGTTCCTCCCCTGACCGCAGTGAGGAGTTTCCCTTGGCTACCGTTCTCGCACCGCGCCCGGTTACCCCTGCCCTCGACCCACCGTCCATCCGTGGCACCGTCCGCCTGAACGCCAAGGAGCTGGCCTTCCAGCGACGCCTCACGCTCCTGTTCACCGTGCTCCCGCTGCTCGGGGTGGGACTGGCCATCTGGAGGCTGTGGGGCGCCGGTATCACGCCCATGGACTTCTGGCTGTTCCTCGGGTTCTACATGGCCACCGGTCTGGGCATCACGGTCGGCTACCATCGCCTGTTCACCCATCGGGGCTTCCGGGCCAGGACGCCGGTCCGGGTGGCGCTGGCCGCGCTCGGTTCCATGGCCGTGGAGGGAGACGTGGTGCAGTGGTCGGCCACCCACCGCCGCCACCACGCGTTCGCGGACAGGTTCGGCGACCCGCACTCTCCGCACCTGGCCAAGGCCCACGGCGTGAAGGGCGTGCTCCTCGGTCTATGGCACGCCCACATGGGATGGCTGTTCGAC
>DASWKD010000185.1:0-4235 GCA_036396815.1 Actinomycetota bacterium
CACCTACGCCGGCGAGCGCCTGAACGAGGGCGACGTTCGGTTCCGCCTGGTGGCCACCAAGGGCGACAAGCGGGTGGCCAAGACGTTCCGGGTCGGCCTGGGCAAGCGAGCGCTGGCCTGGATCGAGAAACGGGCCGCCGCAGGATGGAACGTGGTGGTGCGCAAGGAGAAGGAGCCGCACTGACCAGGGGTCAGACCCTGGCCGCGGCCTTCCTGTACTGGCGGACCGAGAGGGGCACGAAGATGGCCAGGATGATGCCCACCCAGATCAGCGCGTAGAGCACAGGGTTCTGGAGGGACCACGCATCCGGCACGGGGCCGGTCCCCGTGTTGCCGAACGCCTCGCGCACCGACTGAGCCACGGCAGAGACCGGGTTCCACTCGGCGAACACCCGGAGCGGCCCGGGGAGCAGGTCGCTGCGCACGAACGTGTTGGCGATGAACGACAGCGGGAAGATGAACATGAACGAGGCGTTGTTCACCATCTCCACGCTGGAGACCTTGAGCCCCACGTAGGCCATGATCCAGGAGAAGGCGTAGGCGAACAGGAGCAGGAGCAGGAACCCGCCGATCGCCGGGAGCATGCTTGTCCGGATCCGCCACCCCACGATCAGCCCGGTCAGCGACATCACCACGATCGACGTGGAGTTGTAAAGGATGTCGCTGGTGGTCCGGCCGACCAGGACCGCCGACCGCGCGATCGGCAGCGAACGGAAGCGGTCGATGATGCCCTTGGTCATGTCGTCGGCCAGGCCCGCACCAGTGAACGTGGAGCCGAACAGCACGGTCTGGACGAACACCCCGGCGATCAGGTACTCCCGGTAGCTGGTCCCGGGGATGTCGATCGAGCTTCCGAACACGTAGGCGAACAGCAGCACGAACATGATCGGGGACATCGTGGTCCAGATCAGGACCTCGGGGACCCGCTTGATCTTGATCAGGTTCCGCTTGGCCACGACCGCACCGTCCGCGATGGCCAGCGCCACGGCGCTCATGCCACCACCTCTTCCTCACGCGCGTCGTCCTGGGCCACGTCCTCGGCTACGTCCTCGGCCACGTGCCCGGTGAGCGACAGGAACACGTCGTCCAGCGTGGGGCGGCGGATCCCCACGTCCACCACGTTGACGCTGCGCTCCTCCAGGCTCAGGAGGAGCTTCTGGAGGACGTCCACACCGCCGGTCACCGCGCCGGTCAGCCGGCGGGTCTGCTCGTCCACCTGGACGTCGCCCAGGCACAGGCCCTCGATGGCCATGGCGGCCTGGGGGATCTCGCTGGCCCTGGCCACCACGACCTCGACCCGCTCTCCTCCGATCTGGGTCTTGAGCTGGTCGGCGTTGCCGTGGGCGATCTTGTGGCCGCGGTCGATGACCACGATGTCGTCGGCCAGCCGGTCTGCCTCCTCCATGTACTGGGTGGTCAGCAGGACCGTGGCCCCCGTCCGGACCAGCTGCTGGATCGTGGTCCACATGTGGGCTCTGCTCCGAGGGTCGAGGCCGGTGGTGGGTTCGTCCAGGAACAGGACTTCAGGCTCGGCCACCAGCGCCGCGGCCAGGTCCAGGCGCCGGCGCATGCCGCCCGAGTACGTCTTGGCCGGGCGGTCGGCGGCCTCGTCGAGCTCGAACCGGTCCAGGAGCTCCCGGGCCCGACGGCGCGAGCGCTGGCGCCCCAGGTGGTACATGCGCCCCACCATGTCCAGGTTCTCGAACCCGGTGAGCTGCTCGTCCACCGCCGCGGTCTGCCCGGAAAGCCCGATCCGCTCGCGGACCTGGTGCGGATGCTGGGTGACGTCGAGGCCGGCCACCTCCGCCGTCCCGCCGTCGGGCTCCAGGAGCGTGGTCAGGATGCGAACGGCCGTGGTCTTGCCCGCTCCGTTCGGCCCCAGGAGCCCCAGCACGGTGCCCTTGCGGACCTCGAGATCAAGCCCGTCCAGGGCCACCACGTCCCCGTACCGCTTGACCAGCCCGGATGTCCGGATCATCACGTCTTGCTGTGGCACTTCATCCCCTCGCGCCCGTCTCAAGCCCGCCATCCTACTACCGTTCGCGGGGAACGAGGGCCGGCCGCTCCTACGTGATGGTCGTGGTCTCCTCGCTGGTGTCGTTGCCCAGGATGTGGTCGGCCTGGTCACCGGCCACCGTGGCCACGTTGGTGAGCTGTCCGGCCTGGCCGGCGGTCACCTCGATGGTGATCGTGGCCTGCTCGCCCTCGCCGAGGGAACCGATGACACAGGTGACCACGCCGCCGGCGGCGGCGCAGCCCTCGGAGGCCGAGACCAGGGTGGCGCCGGCCGGCAGGGTGTCGGTGACCGTCACCCCGGTGGCGTCCCCGGGTCCCACGTTGTCCACGGTGAGCGTGTAGGTCACAGGTTGTCCGGCGCCGGCCGGGTCGGGATCGTCGGACTGGGTGACCGAGAGGTCGGCGATGCGCGGCCGGAGCACGAACAGCCCCTCGCCCATGCCGTTGAGCACCACCACGCCGGAGTCGAAGTACGGGTAGTTGCTCCATGCGCCGTTGAAGCCCGCCAGGTCGTTGGCCGGGAACAGGTCGAAGTAGCCCACCTCTCGAAGCTGTCCCTGGGCGACGTCCTCCATGCTGAGGATCTGCAGACCGGCCCGGTAGTTCGCCTGGTACACCAGGTCACCCTTCGTGTACAGGTTGTGGTCGATAGCCTTGGTCCGGCCCCGGTGGACCCCGATCAGCTGTGGGCTGGTCAGGCTGGCCAGGTCCCACACGTAGGTCGTGGTGTTGACGCCGGTGGCGGACTCGTCCCCCTCGTCCCCGAGCAGGAAGTACCGCTGGTCCTCCGTGAACCAGCCCTGGTGCGTGTAGCTCGCTCCCGGATACGGGTTGCGCGACAGCATCATGGGCAGGGCCTTGTTGGTGACGTCGACGATGGTCAGGGTGTCCTCGTTCGAGGCGATGCAGATCTCCGCGTCCTGGTATCCCTGGTCCGGGCCCTTGTAGATCACGCACTGTACGTCGTGCGTGTACAGGTCGGTCTGGAAGCAGCCCGCTGGGATCGGGAGCTTCGGATCCCGGATGTCGATCATGTGCAGGCCCCCGCAGCCCGTCCCCAGGGGGGTGGCCCCGGATCCGAGCGCGTACGCGTACCCCGAGTCCTCGTTGATGGCGATGTTGTGGGCCGAGCCGAACAGGTAGTAGTGCGCGTCCTCCGTGAACGTCTGGGGTGACGTCACGCCACGCAGGCGGGTCAGGTCGAACACCTGCATCCCGTGCCCGGGCTCCTCACTGACCACGAAGGCGTGGTCCTTGTACACCTTGATGTCCCTCCACGAGCCGAACAGGCCGGCGCTGCCCGGGCTGGTGGGGAGGCGGCCGAGGTACACGGGGTCCGTGGGCACGGTGATGTCCACGAACGCCGTGCCGTTGGTCCGGCCCACCAGGGCGTACTCGCGGCCGGTCTGTGGGTCGGTCCACCCCCAGATGTCGTTCCCGCCGCTCCCTCCGAGCACGGCGGGTGTCACCCGGGCCAGCAAGTCCACGTTCTGGCACGGGTACTGACCGGCCTTGCCCTCCACGCACGGGACCTCGGCTTCCGCGGCCCCGGCAGGCATGGCCCCCGGTGCAGCCAGGATCCCTCCCAGGAGGAGGATGGACAGGATCGATCGGGAGATGGCCCTCATGTTCGTCGCCCCCTTGGCATGTCGGATGAGGTCGGGTTGGTCCCATATGGGTTCGACGCGGAGGGGCCGGAATCCTCCCCGGATGGGCCGGATCCCTCCAGGGGGTCCCGCACGGCCGCTGGGGGTAAGGTGCTGCCATGGCCGAGGACCCGTACGCCCCCGTGGAGGGCGTTTCGCTGGAGCAGTACACCGAGGCCGCCGTGGCCATGCACGCCGACCCGAGCCCCGAGGCCATGGAAGCGGCGGCGGTGGCCCACGGCATCCCCGCCGGGCGGCACCTGGCCATCGGCGAGGAGTGGAATCGCCGGATAATCCAGCATCCCGAGATGGTCCAGCGCTACCACGAGCTGTACCAGGCGGCCATGCACAAGGCCGGGATCGTGGCCCCGGAGATCACGCTCGAGCAGTACGCCGATATCCTCCGCCGCCAGGGCGCCGGCGAGCCGCAGCAGGAGGTCCTGGCCTCGTTCGGGCTCACGCTTCAGACGTTCGCCCTGGTGTCGCAGGGATGGATCGACAAGATGGCCACCGACCCATCGTTGGCCATGAAGCTCGGCCAGCTCATGTCCACGGCCGGGCCTCCGACGCCGC
>DASWKD010000186.1:0-3452 GCA_036396815.1 Actinomycetota bacterium
TCCAGAGGCTCCAAGGACCGCAACCGAGAGGGCGCTCGTACCCATGAGCGCATGATTATGCGCTATGTCGAAGGTCTATGTCAACCGGAAGGGATCAGGCCTGAAAAGCCCAGGGGGGCGGGCCGGCCGAGGAAGTACCCCTGACCGTGGGACACGCCGAGCTCCTTGAGGGTCTCGCACTCGGCTTCGGTCTCGATCCCCTCGGCGACCATGCTGGCCCCGATCTCCACGGCGAAGGAGATCATGGCCGTGGCCAGGGCCCGGCGGGCTCCGTCGGAGTCGATGTTCCGGGTCAGGCTGATGTCCAGCTTGATGATGTCCGGGCCCAGGGCCAGGATGTGGTGCAGGCTGGCGAACCCCGCTCCCGCGTCGTCCACCGCCAGGCGTCCGCCCCCGGCCCGGAAGCTCTTCAGGCGATCGGCCAGGCGAGCGTAGTCGCCGACCTGAGCGTGCTCGGTGACCTCGATGACGAGCCGGGCCGTATCACGGCCCTCGATGGCCTGGAAGAACTGGGACGACATCGCAGAGGCCGGAGAGATGTTGAGCGATAGGAAGGCATCCGCGGGGAGCTCGTCGAACGGTTCCAGGGCCCGGTCGATGGCCGCCAGCTCCAGCTCCGTGGCCAGCCCCACCTGGGCGGCGTCGCGGAACCACACGTCCGGGCCCTTGGGCGGATCCCCATCAAACCGGGCCAGGGCTTCCAGGCCGGCCACCGCGTCGTCGCGCAGATCCACGATGGGCTGATAGACGATCCGCATCCCAGCCCGGAGCCGCTCCTCCACCGCCTCTCGCTTCTCCCGAAGCTCCCCCACCTCCCGAGCCGCGTGTCGCTCCCGCCCCACGAGCTGGGCCAGCTCCTCCGCGTAGCGCAGGGCCTGCTGGTAGGCCAGCTCCCGCCGGTCGGTGGTCACGAGATGCCTTCCAGGAACGGGGCCACCGCGGCCCGAAGCGCGGCGGGCTTGAACGGCTTGGACACGAACGCGTCGGTGCCCAGGGCCATGGCCTCCCGCTCCCGGCTCCCATGGACGGTGAAGGCCACGATGGGGACCTTGGACAGCACGGGCTCGGCTCGAAGGTCGGGGAGGATGTCCAGCCCGTCCTCGGATCCCAGAGCCAGGTCCAGCAGGACCAGGTCGGGGGGCCGCTCCCGGGCCGCGTCCACGGCCTGCCGCAGGTTCCCCACCCGGGTCACCTCGGCCTTCTCGATGCACATCGAGACCAGGCCGGCCATGCCCGGCTCATCGTCGATCAGGAGCACCCGGCTCACGACGCCTCCGCCTCCATGATCTCCTCGACCTTTCGCATCAGGGCGAACGGGGAGAACGGCTTGGTGAAATAGCCGTCGGCCCCGGCCAGCTCTCCGGCGGCCACGTCCGCGTCCTGCGTCCGGGCGGTGAGCATGACCACGGTGGCCCCCGCGGTGGCCGTGTCGGCCTTGAGGCTCCGGCACACGTCCAGGCCGCTCTTCCGAGGCATCTCCACGTCCAGCAGGATGAGCTCGGGATGCTCGGCGCGGGCCAGGTTCAGGGCGTCCTCCCCATTGGAGGCCTCCAGGATCTGGTAGTTCCCGCCCTCCAGCGTCATGCGCACCAGGGCGCGGACGCCTTCCTCGTCATCGGCGATCAGCAGCTTCTTCACCGTCTTCTCCTTATCGTCCGACTTGGGCAGAACCCTTAGCCTCGGGCACGGATCCCGGGCCCACCCTCTGTTCCAGCGGAAGCGTGAAGGTCATGGTGGTGCCCCGGCCCGGCGTGCTGGCGGCCCGGATGCTGCCGCCCTGGAGCTCAAGGAGGTTCTTGGTGATGTACAGGCCCAGCCCCGTGCCGGGAGTGGTGTGCACCTCGGTCCTGTCGGACCGGAAGAACTTCTGGAACAGGCGGGCCAGGTCCTCCTCGGTCATCCCCATCCCCTGGTCCTCCACGGAGACTTCGGCCATCCCGTGGCCGGCCGCCACCCGGACGGTGACGGGTGTGTGCGGATCGGAGTACTTCACCGCGTTGGACAGGAGGTTGGTCAGGACCTGGAACAGCTTGTCGCGGTCGGCCAGGGCCACCGCGCCGTGGTCCTCGAGGACCACCCGGACGTCGCGATCGGCCGCGAAGGGATGGGTCGCCTCTCGGACGGCCGTCTCCAGGGAGACGGGCTCGATCCGGGCCTCCAACCGGCCCGACTCGATGCGGGACACGGACAGAAGGTCGGCGATCAGCCGGGACAGGCGCTCCGACGACCCATTGATCTGCTGGAGGGCGAACATCGTGTCCTCGTCCCCCTCCACCTTGGCCAGGAGGATCTCGGAGAACCCCTGGATCATGGTCAGCGGCGTTCGCAGCTCGTGGGACACGGTGGAGATGAGCGACGACTTGAGCTGGTCCACCTCGCGCTGATGTGACACGTCGCGGATGACCTCCACGCCACCCATCACCTCCCGGTCCCGGCCCAGGATGGCCGAGGCCGTCACGCTTACCGGAACCACCTCACCGCCCCGCCGGACCAGCGATGTCTCGTACCCTCGGCTGGTCACCACCTGGCCGCTGACCATGGCCCGCTGCAGGAGCCGGCCGTCCCGGGGGATGCGCGCCCCGGCACCATCGAGCAGGACGAACACCTCCTCGTAGTCCCGGCCGCGGACCTCGCCCTCGCTCCACCCTCCCAGGGCCTCCAGGGCGGGGTTGACGGACACGATGCGGCCGCGCGCGTCGGTGATGGCCACCGCGTCGCCGATGCTGGCCAGCACGGAGCGCTGGAGCTCGGTTGCCTTGCGCTGGTCCAGCTCCAAGCGATACAGCTTCCGGGCCACCCGCAGGACCAGGGCGGTGAGCAGGGCCACCGTGAACACCACGAACGCGGTTGCTCCGAACTCCACGTCGTACCAGCCGGCCCGCTGGCCGAGGAGCCGGAGCCAGCCCGCCACGATCGCGACCAGGGCCATGGACGGCACCAGGTACCGGAGCAGGGTTCCGGCTTTGCCCCCGTCGGTGAACATGCGCATGACGCCGGCGGAGGGGCGGCTGCGCATAATCCCTCCGGCCAGCAGGAGGAACACCAGAGACGTGTGAAGGGCCATGACCACCGTGCCCCCCACGAACCGCTGTGCCGCGGGGACGCCGTAGATTCGGCCGACCACCCCGAGGAGGGGCAGGGTCATGCCCAGCAGGGTCATGGTCTGCGCCGGACGCCATCCGCGTTTGGTCTCCATGTCGAGGAGAGCGATGGCCGGACCGAGCAGGAGGAAGGCCAGGGCCGTGGGGACGGCCATCTCACCGGGGAAGGCCCCGGGGTCCCGGGCGTTGAGGGTCAGATCGAAGAGCGGCGGCCAGCCCAGGACGAACTCCCCGAGCTTCAGCGCAGCGGGGACGGTGGCCAGGCCGGCCAGGACGGAGATGGCCGCCCGGCGACCGCCGGATGGGGGCCGGGACCGTGCCATCCACAGTCCGGCGGCACACAGCAGGAAG
>DASWKD010000187.1:0-5820 GCA_036396815.1 Actinomycetota bacterium
TCGCCGGTCTCCTCCACGTCAGGCCAGGCCGCATCGGTGACCCAGGCCACGGGCCAGTCGAAGCAGATGCGCAGGATCTCCCGGACCTTCCCCGGGTTGCGGGACGCGATGACCAGGCGGGACGGGAAGGCCACGGGCTCAGGAGCCGGCGGCCTGGGCCTGGATCTGCGTGAGGCGGTCGATCCCGGTGGCGGCCAGCGAGAGCATGCCGTCCATCTGGTCGCGGGAGAACGGCTCCCCCTCGGCCGTGCCCTGGAGCTCGACCAGCTTCCCGGATCCGGTCATCACCACGTTGAAGTCCACGTCGGCCGCGGCATCTTCCTCGTACGACAGGTCCAGGACCGGATCCCCACCGATGATCCCGGCGCTCACCGCGGCCACGGAGTCCCGGAGGACCTCGCCCTTGACCACCCCCTGCTGGCGGAGACCGTTCAGGGCCAGGGCCAGGGCGATGTACCCGCCGGTGATGGAAGCCGTACGGGTCCCGCCGTCGGCCTGGATCACGTCGCAGTCGATCCAGATGGTGCCCTCGCCAAGGGCCTTGAGGTTGGACACCGCGCGGAGGGACCGGCCGATCAGCCGCTGGATCTCCTGGGTCCGGCCCGAGGGACGGCCCCTGCTGACCTCGCGGCTGGTCCGTTCCTTGGTGGCCCGGGGGAGCATCGAGTACTCCCCGGTGACCCATCCCGAGCCGGTCCCCGTCAGGAAGCGGGGCACACCGGGCTCGTAGGTGGCCGCGCACAGGACCCTCGTGCCGCCCATCTCGAACAGGACCGAGCCCTCGGCCCACTGGAGGTAGGAGGTCTGGTAGCTGACCGGACGGAGATCGGCGGGAGCCCGGCCGTCGGGTCGGGTCACTCCCCCACCGCCAGGTGCATGCCCTCCCGGGCCAGGGTCACGGGGCCCTGGTACTCCCGGGCCGCCTGCTCCTCGGAGACCCGGAGGTCCAGGCTGGGCCAGATGTGCGTCAGCACCAGCGAATGGACCTCGGCCTCCCGTGCGGCCTGGCCGGCCTCCCGGTCGGTCATGTGGATGTCGGGCGGGTAGGACGCATCCGTGCCGGACTGCCATGTGGCGTCGGCCAGCATCAGATCGGCCTCGCGGGACAGCTTCACCACCTCCGGTGTGGGCCCCGAGTCGGCCGTGTATGCCAGGACGTTGCCACCGGCCTCCATGCGGATGCCGAGGGTGGGCACCGGGTGGGCCATGGGAGCCGTGGTCACCCGGAACGGACCGATCTCGAACTCGGTCCCCGGCTCGACGTCGTGGAGCAGGAAGCTGGTGGCCAGGTCGCCCAGGCTCTCCTCCGAGAGCAGGCCGCCCACCCTGGCGTAAACGCCCGGCGGCCAGAACAGGGGGGTGCCCTTGGGCCCCCCCAGCGCGTAGTGCCGGGCGTAGAAGTAGGGGAACAGGTCCACGATGTGATCGGCGTGGGAGTGAGACACAATCACCGCGTCCACGTCCAGCAGGTCGGTGTGCTCCTGGGCGTTGGCCAGCGTGCCGGCGCCCATGTCCACCCACACCGTGAACCCCTCGTGACGGACCAGGTAGCCGCTGCACGCCCCGCCGGCCTTGGGCCACGTTCCGCAGGCCCCGAGGATGGTCAGGTCCATGCCGCCTCCCGGACCCCGGCCCGGCGGACCTCCAGGAGCTCCGGTCCCAGGAAGCGGGATCCCAGCTCGAGGAACGAGGCCGGGTCCCCGGAGCACAGGAACGTGTGCCGCGGGATGCCCTCCGCCTGGCGCAGGAGGCCGGCGCCGTGGAGAGCCGCGTACACGTCCTTTGCGGTCTCCTGGGCCGAGGACACCAGCACCACGTCCCGGCCGACCACCTCCTGGATCAGCCCCGACAGGAAGGGGTAGTGCGTGCAGCCCAGGATCAGCGCGTCCACGCCGGCCAGGGGGGCCAGGTAGCTCCGGGCCAGCGTCCGGAGCTCCTCGCTGGTGGTGTCCCCTCGCTCCACGGCGGGGACGAAGGCGGGACAGGCCGCCGCTTCCAGGCGAACGGAGGCGTCGGCTCCGGCGACCGCGCGCTGGTAGGCCCCGCTGGCGATGGTGGCCTCGGTGCCGATCACGCCGATCCGGCCGCTGCGGGTGACCCGGAGAGCGGCCCGGACGCCGGGGTCGATCACCCCCACCACCGGCACGCCCTCCGGCTGGGTGAGGTGGTCGATGGCGGCCACCTCGATCGAGTTGCACGCCACCACCAGCATCTTCACGTCCCGGGCCAGCAGCAGCGAGGCGATCTCCCGGGCGAAGCCCCGGATCTCCTCCACCCGTCGCGGGCCGTACGGGCTGCGGGCGGTGTCACCGAAGTACGTCACGGCCTCTCGCGGGAGCAGATCCAGCACCGCCCGGGCCACGGTCAGCCCCCCCAGGCCGGAGTCGAACACCCCGATCGAGCGGTCGCCTACCACCAGAGCGTCTCCTCCACCCGCTGCTCGGCCTCCTCCATCTCTCCGATCCACGCCTTCGTGGACAGGTACTTCCACCCGCCGTCCGCGAGGAGGCACACGATGTCCCCCCGCTCCAGCTTCTCGGCCACCCGGAGCGCCGCGTGGAGCACAGCCCCGGCGGAGATCCCAGCGAAGATACCCTCTTCGGCGGTCAGCTGACGAGTGGCACCCAGGGCGTCCGAGGCCGAGACCAGGATCTTCCCGTCCAGTGCGGACGGGTCGAAGACCGGCGGGATGAACCCCTCGTCCAGGGACCGGAGACCGTACACCATCTCGCCGAGGGCCGGCTCCGCGGCGTGGATCCGGACGTCCGGGTGGTGCTCCCGCAGGCGCCGGCCCACGCCCATCAGCGTGCCGCCGGTCCCCAGGCCGGCCACGAAGTGGGTGACCTCGGGGAGGTCTCGGACGATCTCCGCGCCCGTGCCCTCGTAGTGGGCCAGGGGGTTGGCGGGGTTGCCGTACTGGAACAGCATCACGTACCGAGGGTCCTCGGCCATCCGCCGGGCCACCGCCACGGCTCCGTTCGTCCCCTGGTCGGCAGGGCTGAACACCACCTCTGCGCCGTACAGCTCCAGCAGGCTCAGGCGCTCGCGTCCGGCGTTTTCGGGGATCACCACGATCAGGCGGTACCCCTTGCGCCGGGCCACCATGGCCAGCGAGATCCCCGTGTTCCCGGACGTCGGCTCCAGCAGGACCCTCCCCGGGGTCAGAGTGCCCTGGCGCTCGGCCTCCTCCACCATGCGCAGGGCGATGCGGTCCTTCAGGGAGCCGGTGGGGTTCTGGCCCTCCAGCTTGGCCCACAGCCGCACCCCTGGCTTGGGGGACAGCCGGGGCAGGCCCACCAGGGGCGTCTCGCCGATGGCGTCGAGGATGTCGTCCGAGCGCATCCGCCCGGCCTCAGCCGCCGGCCACCGCGGGAAGGATGCTGACCACGTCGCCGTCGGCCACCGGCGTGTCCAGGGCCTGCAGGTACCGGGTGTCCTCGTCGTTCACGTACAGGTTGACGAACCGGTGCACACCGCCGTCCTTGCCGATCAGGCCCCCGGTCAGCCCGGGATAGCGGTCCTCGAGGTCGTGCAGCAGCTCGCGGAGGGTGGAGCCCGCCCCCTCCACGATGGCCTCCCCTCCCGTGCGGGACCGGAGCAGGGTGGGCACCCGGACCGTGACGGCCACTACTCCCCCACCGCCGGGGCCCGCTCGGCCTCGGGCGGAGCCTGGCCGGGGGCCAGGCCGCAGAAGGCCTCGTAGTCGATCAGCTCGGTGACCGTGGGCTCCTCCCCGCATACCGGGCAGGCCGGGTCCCACCGGAGCTTCACGGTCCGGAACGACATGGCCAGGGCGTCGAACAGCAGGAGCCTCCCGGCCAGCGACTCCCCGGCGCCCAGGATCAGCTTGATGGCCTCCACGGCCTGGATCGAGCCGATGATCCCCGGCAGGACACCGAACACGCCGGCCTCGGCGCACGAAGGCACCGCCCCGGGGGGCGGCGGCTCGGGGAACAGGCACCGGTAGCACGGGGTGCCCTTCCCCGGCAGGAACACGCTGGCCTGGCCCTCGAACTGGTAGATCGAGCCGTGGACCAGCGGGATGCCCAGCATCTGGGTGGCGTCGTTCACCAGGTACCGGACCGGGAAGTTGTCGGTGCCGTCCACCACCACGTCGTAGCCGCGGAGGACCTCGAAGGCGTTGGCCGAGGACAGCGCCACGTCGTGCGGCACCACGTCGACGTTGGGGTTCAGGTCGTTGAGGCGCTCGGCGGCCGAGGCCACCTTGGGGCGGCCGACGTCGTCCGTGTCGTGCAGGAGCTGGCGCTGGAGGTTGGTGGCGTCCACCCGGTCGAAGTCCACGATGCCCAGCCGGCCCACGCCGGCCGCGGCCAGGTACATCGCTGCCGGCGAGCCCAGGCCGCCCGCGCCGATCAGCACCACGCTGGCCTCCATCAGCCGGGCCTGCCCGGCCCCCCCGATCCCCGGCAGGATGATGTGACGAGCGTACCGGACCACCTGCTCCTCGGTGAACACCGGGTCGGTCATGCGATCGTCATCTCCTCCTCGACGGGCTCCCCGTCTTCGAACCGGAACGCCCGGAGCTCGGGCCGGTCCCCGAGCGACAGGATCAGGTACCGGGTCCCAGGGTACGCGGGGACGGGCCGGCCGGTCACGGGGTCGGGCCAGTGCGCCCGGGTCCGGTCCGTGGGCGAGGGGAAAGCCTCCGTGTGGGGGTGGGAGTGGAAGAAGGCCAGGAGGTCCCAGCCCTGGTCCTCGATCTCCCGGAACACCTTGAGCTGCTCGCGCTCGTCGAAGCGGTAGATCACGGGGCTCCGCTCGGCGTTGGCCATGGGATACACGGCCACCGGCCGGCCGTCCCGCCCGGCCACCACCCCGCAGGCCTCATTGGGGTACCCGGCCCGGGCGTGGGCCAGGATCTCCTCGTAGAAGGCCTTCGAGAGCTCCATCGGGCAGAATCCTACCAGCGAGGTCAGATTCCCCCGACCCGTCCCCGGACCTCGATGGCCCCGGGGGTCCCTTCCAGGGTGGTCCCCACCCTGGACGCGGCGATGCCCCGGGCCTCCAGCTCCCGTCCCAGCGCCCCTCCGGACTCCTCGGATACGGCGATCAGGAGCCCCCCGGACGTCTGGGCGTCGGCCAGGACCATCTGCTCGGCCTCGGGCAGATCCCCCCACGTGACGTGGGGAGACAGGAAGTCGTGGTTGCGGCGGGAGCCCGAGGGCACCACGCCCTGCCCGGCCAGGGCCAGGGTCCCGGTCAGGGTGGGGACCGCCCCGGCGTCCACCACGGCCGCCACCCCCGAGGCCCGGAGCATCTCGTGGAGGTGCCCCAGGAAGCCGAACCCCGTGACGTCCGTCACGGCCTGCGCTCCGACGTCGCGGGCCGCCTCCGCGGCGGCCGCGTTCAGGGTGGTCATGACCTCCACGGCGGCGGCGACCTGCTCGGGTGAGGCCTTGCGACGCTTGATGGCCGTGGTCACGATGCCGATGCCCAGCGGCTTGGTGAGCCACAGCGCGGCCCCGGGACGGGCCGTCGAGTTGCGCGTGAGGTGGGCCTGGTCGGCGAAACCGGTCACGGCCATCCCGTACTTCGGCTCGGGGTCCGTGATGCTGTGGCCGCCGACCACCGCCACCCCGGCCTCCGACGCCACCTTGGCCCCCCCGCGGAGCACGTCGGCCAGCAGGTCCAGCGATAGCTCCTCGACCGGCCAGGCCACCAGGTTCAGGGCCAGGACCGGCCGGGCCCCCATGGCGTACAGGTCGCTCAGGGCGTTGGCCGCGGCGATCCGTCCCCAGTCGTAGGGGTCGTCCACGATGGGCGTGAAGAAGTCCACCGACTGCACCAGGGCGGTGCCGT
>DASWKD010000188.1:0-2354 GCA_036396815.1 Actinomycetota bacterium
TGGGTTTGGAGGTCCTGTCGCTGTCCCTGTACGTGCTGGCCGGGTTCTCCCGCCGGCGCCTGGAGTCCCTGGAGGCGGGGATGAAGTACTTCCTGCTGGGGGCGTTCTCCTCGGCGTTCTTCCTGTACGGGGTGGCCTTCGCCTACGGGGCCACGGGGACCACGTCGATCAGCGGCATCGCCCGGGCCCTGACCGGGGAGCCCGACGTGGCCCTGGCCCTGATCGCCGCGGCCCTGCTGGCCGTGGGGTTCAGCTTCAAGGTGGCCGCGGTGCCCTTCCACATGTGGACCCCGGACGTGTACCAGGGCGCGCCCACCCCGGTCACCGCGTTCATGGCCGCCGGAACGAAGGTGGCCGGGTTCGCCGCCCTGCTCCGGGTGGCCTCCGTGGCCCTGGGCCCGCTGGCCTGGGACATCCGCCCCGCGCTGTGGTGGATCGCCGCGCTGAGCATGGTGGTGGGCTCCACGCTGGCCATCGCCCAGACGGACGTGAAGCGCATGCTGGCCTACTCCTCGATCGCCCACGCTGGGTTCGTCCTGGTGGGGGTGGTGGCCGCGAACCAGGAGGGCCTGTCGGGAGCGATGTTCTACCTGGCCGCGTACGCGGCCATGATCCTCGGCGCGTTCGGCGTTGTGCTCCTGGTGTCGCGCCGGGGCGAGGAGGCCACCGCGCTCTCCGACTACGCCGGGCTGGCCAGGCGGAGCCCGGGCCTGGCCGCGCTCTTCGGTCTGTTCCTCCTGTCGCTGGCCGGCATCCCGCCCGCCGCCGGGTTCATCGGCAAGGTCCTGGTGTTCCGGGCGGCGGTCACCGCCGGGCAGTCGGCCCTGGTCATCGTGGCCGTGCTGGCCAGCGTGGTGGCGGCCTTCTTCTACCTCCGGGTCATCGTCCTGATGTACATGCAGGATCCGCAGGAGGCCCCGGCCATCGAGCCCGCGGTGGGGCCGGGGCTGGCCCTGGGTGTGGCCGCGGTGGTCACCCTGGCCCTGGGCGTGTACCCGGGCGTCCTCCTGGACGCCCTGCAGTCGGCCTCGATCCTGCGATGGTGATCCGGTGAGCAGGACGCTGGGACTGGGTCTGGAGGTCCCCGACGCCGCGCTGGAGGCCGAGCTCCGCGAGCGGCTGGACCGGGTCGAGGAGGCCCTTCGGGACGCCGTGCGCAGCGACTCGCCCCTGGTCACCGAGGCGGCGGGGTACCTCCTCCGGGCCGGGGGCAAGCGGTTCCGCCCCCTGCTCCTGCTCCTGGGTGGCTTCTTCGGCGACCGCGACGAGCCGAAGCTGATCTCCGGGGCGGTGGCCGTGGAGCTCACCCACCTGGCCTCGCTGTACCACGACGACGTGATCGACGAGGCCGACGCCCGCCGGGGCATCCCCAGCGCCAACGCCCGGTGGGACAACACGGTGGCCATCCTGACCGGCGACTACCTGTTCGCTCGGTCCTCGGCCATCGGCGCCGAGCTCGGGCCCGGCGTCTCTCGTCTGCTGGCGGATACGATCGGCCGGGTCAGCGAGGGCCAGATCCACGAGGTGGAGGCGGCCGGCCGGGTGGACATCGACGAGGCCACCTACCTCGATGTGATCGACCGCAAGACGGCGTCGCTGATCGCCACGGCCTGCCGGCTGGGGGGAACGCTGGCCGGGGCACCCACCGACCAGGTGGAGGCCCTGGAGCGGTTCGGGCGGGCCCTGGGCCTGGCCTTCCAGCTGTCCGACGACATCATGGACCTGACCTCGGACCAGGCCACGCTGGGCAAGGAGCCCGGCGTCGACCTCAAGGAAGGCGTGTACACGCTTCCGGTGATCCTGGCCCTGAGAGACTCGGATCACCGCGACGAGCTCCGCGACCTCCTGGGGCCCGAGCCCCCGACGGGTGAGCGGTTCGCGCGGGCCCGGGACATCGTCCGCTCCGACGGTGCCATGGATACCGCGCGCGACGCGGTGAGCGCCCAGGTCCGTGCGGCGCTGGCAGAGGCGGGCCACCTCCCCTCGGCCTCCCCTCGGGACGCCCTCGAGCACCTGGCCGGCTTCCTGGCCGCCCGCTGCGGCGCCGGCCCTTAGGGTCTCGCTGGGGCCGGGGGCATCACCCCGGCTGGATGCGGCTGGGCGGACCACCGAGCAGGCGGCCGAGGTCACCGCCCGGTCCGTGGCCCGGGTCCTCCACCAGGCAGCCGGCCTTCGTGCACACGTCGCCGATCAGGGGAACGTCGGCCTGGACCATGGGCGGGATCCGATCGTTGATGCCGGCGGGCCGGACCGGAGCGTCCGGCAGGTCGCCATGGGAGGCGCAGGCCTGCACTCCCGCCCCCGTGCAGGTCTTGCTCCCCGGCGCCTTCGCGGATGCTGCCCCTGCCACCCTC
>DASWKD010000189.1:0-2037 GCA_036396815.1 Actinomycetota bacterium
CTCGGCGCTGTGGGCGGTGCTGTTCATCATCCCGCTGGAGGGGGCCATCATCTTCCAGCTCCGGGGTGCCATCACCACGTGGGCGGCCATCACCGTCATCTACGTGGTTCGCGAGATGTGGGGCTCCCGGACCTATCCCGATGACTACGTCCTGGGCCTCCAGTGGAGCAGCGTCTCCTTCCGGATGGGCATCGCCCTCCTGATCGCCATGGTGGCCGGGCTGATGGCCAGGGACCTGGTCAGCCAGCGGTCCCGCCTGCGGGACGCCCTGGACCACGTCCAGCGCGTGGACCGCCTGCGCTCGAGGCTGGTCTCCACCCTGGCCCACGACGTCCGGAACCCGCTGACCGCGATCCGGGGGACGATCACGACCTTCCTGAAACACCGGGATCGCCTCGATAGGGAAGCCCAGGAGGAGCTCCTCACCCAGGCCGACCGCCAGTCCGAGCGGCTGGAGCGGCTGGCCACCGACCTCCTGGACCTGGCCCGGCTGGAGCGAGGCCGCCTGGAGCTGGACCTGGAGGACGTCTCCCTCCGCGAGGTGGTGGAGCGTGCCCTCTCGTTCGCCGACACGGAGGCCAGGTACGAGGTGGAGATCGACCCCGAGCTCCTGGTCCGCGCCGATCCCGGGCGACTGGAGCAGGTCGTGGTCAACCTGGCAGCCAACGCCCTCCGCTACGGCGACGCGCCGTTCGTCGCCGAGGCCTCGAGCACGGACGGGAAGGTGACCCTGGCCCTCAGTGACCAGGGACCGGGCATCCCCGAGGACGAGGCCGAGGTGCTGTTCGAACCCTTCCACAACGAACAGGACCAGGGCTCGGTGGGCCTGGGCCTGGCCATCGTTCGGGCGCTCACCGAGGCCCACGGCGGCGAGGTGCGCTACGTGCCCAACCGGCCCACCGGCGCCCGGTTCGAGGTCACCATCCCGGCCTCCCGGGGCTGACCCGCGTTGCGGCGCCAGGGGCCCTCGGGGTGGAATGCGACCATGGACGCCGTGGCGGTGAGCGCCGCCCCCCTCTCGACCCAGCACGTGGTGGCCGTGGCCCGGAACGGGGCGGCGGTCTCCCTGGACCCCGGCGCCCGGGCGGGCATCGACGCGGGTCGGACCGTCGTGGATCGGCACCTGGCCGGCGACGAGCCCGTGTACGGGCTGAACACGGGGATCGGCGCCCTGGCCGACACCCGGATCTCCCGGGATGACCTGGAGCAGCTCCAGCGAAACATCGTGCGCAGCCACGCCGCGGGCGCCGGAGAGGCGCTCCCGGCCGAGGTCGTGCGAGCCATGATGCTGCTCCGGGCCCGGACCCTGAGCACCGGCCGTTCCGGGGTCCGGGTGCAGGTCGTGGAGCGGATCCTCGATGTCCTCAACGCGGGGATCACACCGGTGGTGCCCAGCCGGGGATCCGTGGGGGCCAGCGGCGACCTGGCCCAGCTGGCCCACATCGCCCTGGCCCTGACCGGGGAAGGCTCGATGCTGGTGGGCAACGCACCGCGCCCGTCGGCCGATGCCCTGCGCGAGGCAGGCCTGGAGCCCCTGACCCTCCAGGCCAAGGAGGGCCTGGCCCTCATCAACGGCACCGAAGGGATGACCGCCCTGGGCACCCTGGCTCTGGGGGACATGGGGGCCCTGCTGGCCGCCGCGGACGTGGCCGCGGCCATGACCATCGAGGCCGCCCTGGGCACCGACCGGCCTTTCGCCGAGGACCTGATGGCCCTCCGCCCCCATCCCGGCCAGGCGGATTCGGCCGCCAACCTGCGCGCGCTCCTCGACGGCAGCGCGGTCATCGCCTCCCACCGCGAGAGCCGGCACGCGGTGCAGGACCCGTACTCGATGCGATGCGCTCCCCAGGTCCACGGCGCCGCGCGGGACGCCCACATGCATGCCCGGCGTGTCTTCGAGATCGAGATGGCCTCGGTGACCGACAACCCGGTGATCCTCCCCGACGGCCGCGTGGAGAGCGCCGGGAACTTCCACGGCGAGCCGCTGGCCTATGCGCTGGACCTGCTGGCCATCGGTGCCACCGGGGTGGCCTCGAT
>DASWKD010000190.1:0-3771 GCA_036396815.1 Actinomycetota bacterium
CTGGCCCGGATCATCGCCCGCCCCCTCCAGCGGCTGGCCGAGGGAGCCATGGCGGTGGCGTCCGGCAACCTGGACACCCACGTGGATGCCGAGGGACAGGGGGACGTGGCCCGGCTGGCCACAGCGTTCAACGCCATGACCGAGAACCTCCGTGGCTACGTTGGCGAGCTTGAGAAATCCAGGGACGAGCTCCGGCGCGGTCTGGACCGCCTGGGCGCCACCCTCCGGGCCACCCACGACCTCCAGGGGATGCTCGGCGTGATCCTGGACACGGCCGCGGTCACCCTGGGAGCCAGGGCGGGGGCCGTGTTCCTCCGCTCGCCCTCCGGCAGGGGCATCCAGCTGGAGGTCGCTCACGGCTACCAGGCCCCCAAGGGCGCGTCCCTCCGGGTGGGCGAGGGCGTGGCCGGCATGGCCGCGGGCGGCATGCCCGTGCTGATCCCGTCCTCGTCGGCGAACGCCCGGCCGGCGGGGCCCGCCGAGCCCGCCGCGCCCACCGCGGTGGCCGTTCCGCTCACCCGGGGTGACCGGAGCATGGGCGTGCTGGCCCTGTACGGGCGCACGGTCCCCGGGCCCTTCCACCCAGACGACCTGGAGACGCTGGGGTCGTTCGCCGGACAGGCCTCGGTGGCCATCGAGAACGTGCTCCTCCACCAGGAGGCCCAGCGGCTGTCGATCACCGACGGGCTGACCGGCGTGTGGAACCGCCGGTACCTCCAGCTGACCCTGGGCAAGGAGATCGAGCGGGCCCAGCGCTTCGAGCGGCCCCTGTCCCTGCTGATGGTCGACATCGACCACTTCAAGGACGTCAACGACACGCACGGCCACCAGGTGGGGGACGAGGTCCTGATCGAGGTCACCCGCCGTGTGATGTCGGTGATCCGCAGCCAGATCGACACCCTGGCCCGGTACGGCGGTGAGGAGTTCGTGGTGGTCCTCCCGGAGACCGGCCTGTCGGGGGCCCAGGTGGCCGCGGACAAGATCCTGGCCATGATGCGGCGGGAGCGGTTCGCCGAGGACGCCGGTCCCGGCCTGAGCCTCACCGTGAGCATCGGGGTGGCCTCGTTCGAGGGAGGGTCGGCCAGCGCCGACGAGCTGATCCGCTCCGCGGACCTGGCCATGTACCGGGCCAAGCAGGCCGGACGGGACCGGGTGGAGGTCGCCGGCTGACCTTCCCGCCCGGGCGGCCTGCGGCTACACTCTAGGCCCCCGCTTGGAGGAGCGATGGCCAAGGTCAAGAAAGCCGTGATCCCCGCGGCAGGGCTCGGCACCAGGTTCCTACCGGCCACCAAGGCCCAGCCCAAGGAGATGCTCCCTCTGGTCGACCAGCCCGCCATCCAGTACGTGGTGGAGGAGGCGGTCCGGGCCGGCCTGGAGGACATCCTCATCATCACCGGCCGCGGCAAG
Organism: Actinomycetota bacterium; assembly: GCA_036396815.1. Classification (GTDB taxonomy): domain Bacteria; phylum Actinomycetota; class UBA4738; order UBA4738; family CALAEC01; genus DASWKD01. The sequence goes on from DASWKD010000190.1 coordinate 1,408, forward strand.
CGCACCCTGGAGGACCACTTCGACCGGTCCGCGGAGCTGGAGCACCATCTGGAGCGGACCGGGAAGCACGATCTGCTCAAGCAGGTCCGCGAGATCACGGAGATGGCCGTGATCCACTACATCCGCCAGCGTGATCCCCTCGGCCTGGGCGCGGCCGTGGCGGTGGCCCAGCCGCACGTGGACGGTGATCCCTTCGCCGTGCTGCTGGGTGACGACATCGTGCAGGCCTCGGATCCCCTCCTGGAGCGGATGATCGCCATCTACGAGCGGTACGGGCGAAGCGTGATCGCCGTGCAGGAGGTCCCCCGGGAGGACATCTCCCTGTACGGGGCGGTCAAGCCGGAGTACGTGGAGGACGACCTGGCCCGGGTGCTGGACATCGTGGAGAAGCCCAAGCCCGAGGACGCCCCCTCCACCCTGGCCGTGATCGGACGGTACGTGTTCACGCCCGAGATCTTCGAGGCCCTGAAGGCCACCACGCCGGACGCCGGCGGGGAGGTCCAGCTCACCGACGCCATCGCCATCCTGGCCCGGGAGCAGGCCGTGTACGCCCACGTGTTCGACGGCGCGCGGTACGACATCGGCAAGAAGCTGGACTACCTCAAGGCCACCGTGGAGCTGGCCGCGGCCCGGGAGGACCTCGGCGAGCCGTTCCGGGCGTTCCTGGCAGATTTCGTACAGCGGCATAAGCTGGTCTGAACCGCCCCGTCCCCTAGGATGGTTCCGTGAGCGCGGACGCGCTTCCCGTGGAGGACGCCCGGGCCCGGATCCTGGGGGGCCTGGAGCCCCTCTCTCCGATCGAGCTGTCCCTCCAGGAAGCCCACGGATGCGTCCTGGCCCGGGACGTGGTGGCCGGGGGCGACCTCCCCCCGTTGCCGGTGGCCGCATCGGAGGGGTTCGCGGTCCGGGCCGCCGACATCCACGCCGCGGAGCCCGGGTCCCCGGTGATGCTGTCCCTGGCCGCGTGGTCCCGGCCCGGCCGGCCGCCCCCCGGGCCGTTGGGGTGGGGACAGGCCGTTCGCGTGCTGGCCGGCGGCCCCGTGCCCGACGGCGCCGACGCGGTCCTGCCCCTGGACGCCGGAGCGGCGGACGGCGAGCAGGTCCGGGTGGAGCACCCCGTGGAGGCCGGGGAGCGCGTGCGGCCGGCCGGCTCCGAGGTCCGGGCCGGCGACGTCTTGATCCCGGGGGGCCGCCGCCTGGGCGCCGCCGAGCTGGGCGCTTTGGCCGCCGCCGGACGGCCCTCGGCCCTGGCCCACGCCCGGGTCCGGGTGGCGGTGATGGCCGTGGGCCAGCTGGTGGAGCCCGGCCAGCCGGCCGCGGTGGGCCAGGCCGCCGACGCCGTGTCCTACGCTCTCTCGGGCGCGATCCGCGACGCGGGCGCGGTCCCGTACCGGGTGGGCATCGTCCGCGGCGCCGAGGAGGATGTCCGCGAGGCCATCCTGTCCAACCTGGTCCGGGCCGACGCCTTCGTGTGCGCGGGCGACGTGTTCGCCGCCGGAGGGCACGACCTGGTCACGTCCGGTCTGGGCACCGTGGCTCCGCTCCCGGTGGCCATGTCACCTGGCGGCTCGCTGGACGTGGGGGAGCTGGAGGGGAAGCGGTACTTCGGCCTGCCCGGCGACCCCGTGGCCGCCCTGATCCTGTTCGAGGTCCTGGTCCGCCCGGCCATCCTGGTCCTCATGGGGCGCCGCGACCTGGACCGGCCCGCGGTGCGGGCCGTCCTCAGCGAAGGCGTGCCGGCCGAGGACGTGCCCCGGTTCCTCCCGGTGCGGGTGTCGCGGTCCGAGGGCGGCTGGGGGGCCGAGGTGGTGGACGACCCCGGCGCCCTGGGGACCATGGTCCGGGCCAACGGCCTGGCCGAGGTGCCCCCCGGTGGTCTGGAGGCGGGCGCGGAGGCCTCCGTTCGCCTGTTCCGGGCGTCCGCCTGAAGCGGTTCGGGTGATTGATACCCCATATGTGGGGTGTTAGGTTCGAGACGGCCCCAGCATGTTGTGGAGGAGCACGAACAGGGGGCGCTGGACGTGGATTGGTTTCTCCTCGTAGGATTGGGCATCATCTGGGGGATCTTCCTCATCCCTACGCCCAAGCGGAGAACGAAAGCCATGGACGAACGCAACCTGGACGTGCTGGCCCACATCCAGAGCACGCCGAGCCCTCCGGGCCGGTGGGTGCTGATGCCCCGCCAGGACGAGCGCTTCGTGGGCCGCCCCGGCCGGGCCCGGGCCAGGCTCCGGGAGCGCCGCCGCCGGGTGCTGGCCGTCCTCGGGGAGGCCATCGCGTTCACCGGGCTGATCGGCGCGTTCCCTCCGCTCCGGGCGATGTGGGTGGTCACCGGCCTCCTGCTCGGGCTGGCCGGCCTGTACG
>DASWKD010000191.1:0-2023 GCA_036396815.1 Actinomycetota bacterium
GTACGCAACGTACAGGAGGGCCAGAGCCAGGATGACGCCCACGTACGCGCCGAAGGAGGAGGCCTCCAGGTTCAGCACGAACCGGAGGAGGGCGAACAGCCCAGCGCCGCCGGCCAGCGCCGCGGTGACCGTCTTCTTCGGCAGCGCCATGCTCGACAGCGCCCCGGCCGCGTTAAGCCCCTCCCACACGATCAGGGCGAGGGTCAACAGCCCGGCTAGCACGCCGAAGGCCGTCTGCCAGCCCGAGGCGCTGAAGCAGAACTCGGGGACGCCGGGGATCCCGGCGCCGGAGCAGGCCCTGTTCCACGGGAGGAAGAGGTCGATGAACATCAACCCCCCCGCGATCAGGGCGCCTTTCGACCCCATCGAGAGGCCCCCCCAGTTGAATCCAGGCCGTTGTGCCATCCCCTCTCCTTTCGTCTCCGCCCGCGAAACCGCGATGCTTTGACGGATTTAATCCCTGCGACCCTGCCGGAGTCAAGGATGGCCGAATCCGGAGGCGCCCGCCGGGTCCCGGGCCTGCCCCCGCCACCGGAGTAGGCCCCCCAGCGCCCACAGGAGCGCTGCCAGTCCCCCCGCGGCCAGCAGGCCCCCGGGGGATGGCCGCGGACCGGCCGTCCGGGGCGGCAGGACGGTGGCCAGGGCGGTGAGGATCACGCCCAGGGAGGCCAGGAACCCGTCCAAGCTCCCTCCCATGGGCCGGCCCCGGGCCAGTCGGAGCAGCACCCAGGCCACGGCCGCCGCCGCAGCCACCGCCGCGGCACCGGTGGCCGCCGCCGCCCACCCGTCGAAGCGGACTTCCGGGAGCTCGAGCCCCAGCTGCCGGGTGGCCGGGACCCGGAACCACCCCTCGGCCACCGACAGGCCGAGGTAGGCTCCGGCGCCGGCCAGGATCAGGAGGTCGGGAAGGGTGAGGCGCCGGGACATGGGGCGCATCGTCCCCGCCCGTCGGTCCGGCGTCAAGGACGCCGGAGGCCGAGGGCCCCCAGCAGGGCCGCTCCTCCCGACCCGGCCAGGGCCACGAAGGGAGCGGGGCTGTGGCTGACGAACGGCGGGGCGGCCAGAACGGCGGCCACGGTGGTCAGGGCCCCGGCCCCGGCCAGGAGCGCGGAGGCCCGGACGGCCCGCCGGCCGCCCCCGCGCAGACGCCACACGGCCGCCGCTCCGGCGGCCAGCAGGGCCACGCAGGCCACGGGGGTCCACCACCCGCCCTCCGGCGTCCACGCCGACAGGATCGAGGTCAGGATGCCGAACCGGTGCCACGGCACCAGGGTCGTGGCCACGGCCAGGACCAGGAGCCCGGCGGCCACCCGGTCCCGGGTCCCGGGCGGGAAGGGCGGGGGCGGAGGGGCGACCTCCTCCAGGGCGCCCATCTCCTCCAGGGCATCCTCGCGGCACACCAGCTCGCCCCGCACCGGGACCGCGCAGGCCAGGCACGCCGCCCGCCCGCACCGCTCGCACCGCCCCTCGGCCGGCTGGTCGGGGTGGACGGTGCACGCCACCTGGTCCACGGTCATGCGGGGATTGTCCCGCATTGACGCGGCGGGCGGCGCACCCGTACGGTTCGCGGCGTGAGCGCGCCGCGGATCGCCGTGCTGGCCTCGGGGACCGGCACGAACCTCCAGGCTCTGCTGGACGACGCCCGGGTGGGTTCCCACGTCACGCTGGTCCTGTCGGACCGGGCCGGCTCCGGGGCCCTGAAGCGGGCCGAGGACCGAGGGATCAAGGCCGTGCACCTCGACCCGGCCGGCTATCCCGACCGCCAGGCGTACGACCTGGCCCTCCTGGATCTCCTCCACCCCGAGGCCGACCTGGTGTGCCTGGCCGGGTTCATGCGGATCCTGTCCCCGCCGGTGGTCCGGGCCTTCGCCGGGCGGATGGTCAACGTTCATCCCTCGCTCCTGCCGGCCTTCCCCGGGGCCCACGCCGTGACCGACGCGCTGGCCTGGGGGGTCCGGGTGACCGGCGTCACCGTCCACATGGTGGACGAGGAGGTGGACCACGGCCCGATCCTGCTCCAGGA
>DASWKD010000192.1:0-1745 GCA_036396815.1 Actinomycetota bacterium
CTGGACAACCCCCGGGCCGCGTTCCCCACCGAGATCACGGCCGGGGACGTGGCCGCCGGCGATCCGCTGTGGTGGCCCCTGCGGACCCACGACGTGGCCTCGCGGGCCGACGGGTGCGTGGTCCTGGTCCTGGCCGAGGGGGACGTGGCCCGGGACCTGACCGACGACCCGGTGTGGGTGATCGGCGCCGGGTGGGACAGCGGCAGCCCGACCCTGGAGAGCCGGTCCTGGGAGGAGGCGGACTACGTGACCCGGGCCGCCAAACGCGCCTACCGGATGGCCGGGCTGGACCATCCCACCCGGGACGTGGACCTGGCCGAGGTCGACGACACCTACTCCTACCGCGAGCTGATGCATCTGGAAGCCCTGGGCCTGGCCCGGCCCGGCGACGCCGGCCCGATGCTGGAAGAGGGGTACTTCGCTCGGGACGGCGAGATCCCCGTGAACGCCTCGGGCGGCTCGCTGGGGCAGGGGTACCTGTTCGAGGCCAACGGCCTGGCCCGGGCCATGGAGTGCGTGCTCCAGCTCCGGGGCGAGGCCGGCGAGCGCCAGGTGGACGGGGCCGACGTGGCCCTGGCCCAGTCGTGGCGCGGGGTGCCCACCACCACGGCCGCGGTCACGCTGTTCGCCTCGGACCAGGTGGTGGCGTGATGCTGGGCCCCATCGACCACGTGTACTACACGGTCCAGGACCTGGGGCGGGCGGTGGCCTTCTACCAGGAGACCCTGGGCCTGTCGCTGCTCCGGCGGGACGACCCGTTCTGGGCCGAGCTGGACGGCGGCACGGTGCGCCTGGCCCTCCACGCCACCCGGGAAGGCGCGCCGGTGGAGCGGGGCGGCGCCGTGGCCGCGTTTCGAGTGGAGGACCTGGACGCGGCCATCGTGTGGCTGAAGGAGAAGGGGATCGAGGTCTCGCACCAGGGCGAGGTGGAGGGGTACGGGCGGTTCGCCCTGTTCCCCGATCCCGACGGCAACCAGATCGAGATCATCGAGTACGCCCAGGCGGGGGACTAGATGGGCCAGCGGGTGGCCGTGGTCGGCGCGGGGATGACGAAGTTCGTCCGCCGGGCCCAGGAGACGGGCAAGGAGCTGGCCTGGCAGGCGGCCAAGGCCGCCCTGGACTCCGCGGAGATGACCCTGGACGACATCGACTGCGTGGCCATGGGCACCGCGCCCGACGCCTTCGACGGCGTGCACATGAAGGGCGAGTACCTGTCCGACGGCGCCGGGGGGTGGGGCAAGCCGTACTTCCGGACCTACGTGGGCGGGGGCACCGGGGTGTTCGTGACCATCCAGGGCTGGTACCAGGTGGCCTCGGGGATGTTCGACACCTGCCTGGTGGTGGCCGAAGAGAAGATGTCCTCCACCCAGCCCCACGCCCAGGGGGCGTTCCTCACCATCTTCGACAGCATCCTGGAGCGCCCGCTGGGCCCCAACCTGCTGTGGATCTTCGCCCTGGAGATGAACCGGTACATGAGCGTGCACGGCCTGGACAAGAAGGACATAGCCGCGGTCTCGGTGAAGAACAAGCGCAACGCGGCCGACCATCCCGCGGCGCTCCTCGGGGACGCCGACATCACCGTGGACGACGTCCTGGCCAGCGAGACCCTGGCCTGGCCCGTCCAGCGCCTGGACGTGTCGCCCGTGTCGGACGGCGCGGTGGCCGTGGTCCTGGCCGCGGAGCACCGGGCCAAGCGGATCACGGACAAGCCGGTGTGGATCGACGGCGTGGGCTGGCACCTGGAC
>DASWKD010000193.1:0-1874 GCA_036396815.1 Actinomycetota bacterium
AGGGCCTTGCGGGGGCTGGGCGCGAAGCGCTCGGAGCGCAGGCCTCGGTCGTCGATCATGACCAGCTCGCCGGGCTCCACGTCGCGGACGTACGCGGCGCCCACGATGTCCAGGGCCGCGGTCTCGGAGGCGAAGCAGAACCCGCCGGGCAGCCGACCGATGGCCAGGGGCCGGATGCCGTGCGGATCGCGGGCCGCTAGCACCGTGCGCTCGTCCATCAGCAGGAACGAGAACGCGCCCTCCAGGGTGGGCAGGACCCGCATGGCCGCGCCCTCCAGGCCGTCCTCCTGGGCCTCGCGCGACAGCAGGGTGGCTACCAGGTCTGTGTCGCTGGTGGCCCGTCCGCCGGCGCCGACCCGCTCGGCCAGGTCCCGGGTGTTCACCAGGTTCCCGTTGTGGCCCAGGGCCAGAGAATGAGCCCCATCGGTCTTGAACGCCGGCTGGGCGTTCTCCCAGGTGGTGGAGCCGGTGGTGGAGTACCGGGTGTGGCCGATCCCCAGGTCACCCTGGAGGGTGGACAGGGTCCGCTCGTTGAACACCTGGGACACCAGGCCGAGCTCCCGGTAGACCAGGATGCTGGTGCCGTCGGAGACGGCCATGCCGGCCGACTCCTGCCCGCGGTGCTGGAGGGCGTAGAGCCCGAAGTAGGTCAGGCGGGATACGTCCTCGCCCGGCGCCCACACGCCGAACAGGCCGCACTCTTCCTTGGGACTCTCCCCTCCCACGTGGCCTGATGGTACCACCGGGTCACCCCGCGGCCGCACGTTCAGCAAGCAGGGCGGGGATGGCCGACCCGTAGACCTCGCGGGCCTCGGCCACGCTCACCTCGAGGTCCTCGATCACCATCCTGGGGCCCCCCGTCTCGCCCAGGCGGAACAGGGGCACGCCGTGGGCGCCGGCCAGGGCCTCCAGGGCGTCGGCCTTCTCCGGGGTCACGCTCACCACCGCCCGGGAGGCCGACTCCGAGAACAGCGAGATATGGGTCGGCAGGTCCCCGGGGAGCGTCACCGCGACCCCGGTGTCCCCGTTGATCCCAGCCTCCAGGAGGGCCACGGCCAGGCCCCCGGTGGAGCAGTCCTGGGCCGCGGCCAGGACGTCGGCGGAGGACGCCTCCACCAGAAGCGCGCACAGCGCGGCCTCGCGGTCCAGGTCCAGGCCGGGAGGCATCCCGCTGACCATGCCCAGGACCACGTCGGCGTATTCGGAGCCGCCGACCTCGGCGAACGTCTCCCCCAGCAGGTACACGAGCTGGCCGGGGCCGAACGCGGGGCGGACCATCAGCCGGTAGTCCTCCAACACGCCGAGCATCCCCACCACCGGGGTGGGCCAGATCGCCGAGTCCCCGGTCTCGTTGTAGAAGCTCACGTTGCCTCCGGTCACCGGGGTCCCCAGGGCCCGGCAGGCGTCGCCCATGCCCTGCACCGCCTGGGCGAAGGCCCACATCACCTCGGGGCGCTCCGGGTTCCCGAAGTTCAGGCAGTTCGTGATGGCCAGCGGCTTCGCGCCGGCGCAGGCCACGTTGCGGGCCGCCTCGGCCACGGCATGTGCGCCGCCGAGATACGGGTCCAGGTGGGCGTACCGGCCGTTGCCGTCGGTCGACAGCGCCACGGCGCGCATCGTGCCCTCGATCCGGAGGACCGCGGCCGACGCGCCAGGCCCGGCCACCGTGTTGCCCTGCACGATCGAGTCGTACTGCTCCCAGATCCACCGCTTGGAGGCTACGGTGGGCGAGCCCAGGACGCGGAGCATGGCATCGCGCAGATCCGAGGGCGGGTCCGCGTAGGCCGGGTCGTCGGCGTTGACCTGCTCCAGCCAGGCGGGGGCCTCCATGGGGCGCCGGTACTCCGGGCCGTCGTCGGCCAGGGAGCGGGGTG
>DASWKD010000194.1:0-2127 GCA_036396815.1 Actinomycetota bacterium
CCGGCGTCGGCCAGCTCGCCCATCTCCACCAGCTCCTCGCCCTCCAGGCCCCGGGTGATCGAGGCCGCGGGGTACACCTCGCACAGGCCGGCCTTCCCGGCCAGGGCCCGGACCTCCATGATCACAGCCAGGGTGTCGGCCACCGGGTCGGTGTTGGGCATCGCACACACCGCGGTGAACCCGCCGGCCGCCGCGGCCCGGCTGCCGGTCTCCACAGTCTCCTTGTGCTCGAACCCCGGCTCCCGGAGGTGGGCGTGCAGGTCCACCAGCCCTGGGGCGATCACCAAGCCGCCGCAGTCGATGACCTCGGCGCCCGCGGTCTCCAGTGCGTCGCCCACCTCGGCCACCAGGCCGTCGTCGACCAGCACGTCGGCCGGTCCATCATGGCCGGAGGCCGGGTCCACCAGCCGGCCGCCACGGAGCAGCAGGCCGGCCATCAGCCCTCCCCCCCGCCGAGGATCAGGTACAGGAGGGCCATCCGCACCGCGATGCCGTTCGTGACCTGGTCGGTGATCAGCGACCGGGGCAGGTCGGCCACGTCCGAGGCGATCTCCACGCCGCGGTTCATGGGCCCCGGATGCATGATCAGGGCCTGCTCGGGCAGGGCGGCCACGCGCTCGGCGGTCAGCCCGAACCGCCGCGAGTACTCGCGGACGCTGGGGAAGAACTGCTGGCGCTGGCGCTCACGCTGGACGCGGAGCATGTAGCACACGTCGAGCTTGGGGAGCACCGGGTCCAGCTCGTGGGCCACCTCGGCCCCCCACGACGGGGCCTCCGGCGGGATCAGGGTGGGCGGGCCCACCAGGGTCACCTGGGCGCCCATCCGGCTCAGCGCGTGGGTGCCGGACCGGGCCACCCGCGAGTGCAGGACGTCGCCCACGATGGCCACCCGCAGGCCCTCGAACGAGGGGAAGTGCTCGCGGATCGTGTACAGGTCCAGGAGGGCCTGGGTGGGGTGCTCATGCGTCCCGTCGCCGGCGTTGAGGACGCTGGCGGTCACCCAGTTGGTCAGCGTGTTGGGAGCGCCGGAGGACGAGTGCCGGATCACGATGGCGTCGGCGCCCATGGCCTCCAGGGTCAGCGCGGTGTCCTTCAGGCTCTCGCCCTTCGACACCGAGGACCCCCCGGAGGAGAAGTTGATCACGTCGGCCGACAGCCGCTTGGCCGCCAGCTCGAAGGAGATGCGGGTCCGGGTGGAGTTCTCGTAGAACAGGTTCACCACGGTGCGGCCCCGCAGCGCCGGGACCTTCTTGATCACCCGGGTGCCCACCTCGCGGAACGAGTCGGCGGTGTCCAGGATCCGGGTGATGTCCTCGGGCGAGAGCTGGGTGATGGACAGCAGGTGCTTGATCACGGGGCCTCCCCCACCTCCACGGCGTCGTGGCCGTCGGTCTCCTGGGTCCGGACCTGGACGCGCTGGCCGGCGTGGGTGGGCAGGTTCTTGCCCACGTGGTCTGCGCGGATCGGCAGCTCGCGGTGGCCCCGGTCCACCAGCACGGCCAGCTTGATGGCCCGGGGCCGGCCGAAGTCCACCAGGGCGTCCATGGCCGCGCGGATCGTGCGTCCCGTGTACAGGACGTCGTCCACCAGGACCACGGTCTTGCCGGTCACGTCGAACCCGATCCGGGTCTCGTGGACCTCCGGGGCTTCGGCGTGCAGGCCGATGTCGTCGCGGTAGAAGGTGATGTCCAGGACGCCCACCGGGACCTCGACCCCCTCGATGGCCGCGATCTCCCCGGCCAGCCGGCGGGCCAGGTCGTCGCCCCGGGCGGCGATCCCCACCAGGACCACGGCCTCGGCGCCCTTGTTGCGCTCGATGATCTCGTGCGCGATACGGATGACCGCTCGACGGACCTCGGCCTCGTCCATCAGCCGCGAGGCCGCCATCAGCGAGGGCCCACCAAGAAGGAAACGCCCGGCCGCTCGCGCGGCAGGGCGTCGTGTTCGGGCAGCACCGTCTCCGGCTCCCTTCCCGGCCTCTCGGGACCGGACTTAAAGGGGGAAGTTCGGGACCGAGGATAGCACGGCCTCTCTGGTCGGCCTCGCAGGGGGTCCTTCGGGCGTACACTGTGGGCTGACGTCGAAGGGCGGGAGTCCTGATGAACGAGTGGGTGATCGTCGGCATCG
>DASWKD010000195.1:0-4797 GCA_036396815.1 Actinomycetota bacterium
CGGGCCAGGGCGGGGTCCGTGCACAGGAGCACGGCCCGGGCCTGCGGATCGTGCTCGGCCTGGGCCACCAGGTCCACGGCCACCACCCCGGGGTCGGCTCCGGGCCCGGCCACCACCACCAGCTCCGTGGGCCCGGCCAGGCCGTCGATCCCCACCACCCCGGCCAGCTCCCGCTTGGCCGCGGTGACCCATGCGTTGCCGGGACCGACGATCTTGTCCACCCGGGCCACGGTCGCCGTGCCCAGGGCCAGGGCGGCCACGGCCTGGGCCCCGCCCAGCCGGTACACCTCGTCCACCCCGGCCACCCGGGCGGCCACCAGGACGGCCGGAGCCACCGAGCCATCCGCGGCCGGCGGCGTGGCCACCGCGACCCGGTCCACCCCCGCCACCCGGGCCGGGATGGCCGTCATCAGCGCGGTGGAGGGATAGGCGGCCCGTCCTCCCGGGACGTAGCACCCCACGGCGGCCAGCGGGCGGACGACCTCACCGAACCGGATGCCGTCGCGCTCCCCGGTCCAGCCCTGGGGGACCTGCCGCCCGTGGAGGTCGCGGAGCCTGTCGGCCATGCGCTCCAGGGCCCGCTCGAGCGGGGGCTCGATCGTGGCCGCCCGCACCTCCTCGTCCGGCACCCGGATCCCGCCCGTGACGTCGGCCCCATCGTGCCGGAGGGTCAGCTCGGCCAGGGCCTGGTCCCCGCGGGCCCGGACGTCTTCGATGATCCGGCGGACCGTGACCAGCACGCTCTCGTCGAGGGCCGGAGGGGGGAACGGGGGCAGGTCGGCCCCCCGGCGAAGGTCCAGGATGTGCGGCATGGACTGATTCTAGGGGGCGCGAGCCTGCGGGGGCCGGATACAATCGCCGGGCCCACCCGACGGGAGCCGGCGGTGAAGACCCTCTATCGAGCATCGCGCGTTCACACCCTGCTGGGCGGCGGCGAATGGGTCCTGGTGGACGAGCGTCACGTTGAGCGGGTGGGCTCGGGAGAGCCGCCCTCCGCCGACGAGGTCGTGGACCTCCCGGGGACCACGATCATGCCCGGCTTCATCGACGCACACGTCCACCTGGCCGGCACCGGGCTGGCCCTCGACGGCCCTCCCATCGGCGAGGTGACCACCAGGGAGGAGTTGCTCAACGTCCTCCGCGATCATCTGGCCAAGCACCCCGGACGGCTGATGACCGCCGGCATGGACGAGAGCGGGTGGCGCCGTCCCGAGCTCCCGACGATCGCCGACCTGGACGGGCTGTCCACGGAGCCGCTCGTGGTCACCCGGGTGGACGGGTACGTATCGGTGGCCAACTCGGCGGCCCTGGCGGTGTCCCGGGCTTTCGATCCGCCCGGCGCCGAGCGTGCCGCCGACGGGAACCTGACCGGCGTCCTCCGCGGCGAGGCCAACAGCCACATGCAACGCTGGATCCGCTCGTCCATGACGGATCTCGAGGTCCGCGACGCGCAGCTGGCCGCCGGCCGGCTGGCCGCGTCACGAGGCGTGACCTGCGTGCAGGAGATGTCCATGCCGGACAAGCACGGGATCCGCGACGGCGAGATCCTCCTGGCCACGCTGGACGACCATGCCGTGACCGTGATCCCGTACATCGCCGTCCAGGACGTGGCCTACGTGATCGGGCGGGGCCTGCCTCGGATCGGCGGCGACCTGTTCCTGGACGGCTCGCTCGGCGCGCGGACCGCCGCCCTGCTGGAGCCGTACGCCGACGGGTCCGAGAGCGGACCCCTGGCCCACGACGACGACACGATGGCCGAGTTCCTCCACAACGCGCATCTGGCGGGGCTCCAGGTGGGCCTGCACGCCATCGGCGACGGCGCCATCGAACAGGCCCTGCGGGTGTGGGAGCGCGTGTACCGGTCCCTCGACTCCCGAAGCCGCCGCCACTTCCGGGCCCGGCGGCACCGCATCGAGCACTTCGAGATGGCCGACCGGTCCCGTGTGGAGCGGGCCGGGGCTCTCGGTCTGGCCGTCTCGATCCAGCCGGCCTTCGACGCCGCCTGGGGACGCTCCGGTGGGATGTACGAGGACCGTGTGGGGCCCGAGCGCGCCGGTCGGATGAACCCCTTCCGGACGATGATCGACCGCGGCCTGGAGGTGGGGGCGGGCTCCGACTCCCCGGTCACCGACCTGGATCCCATGCTGGGCATGTGGGCCCTGGAGAGCCACCACGACCCCGGCCAGCGCCTGGGCCGGGACCAGGCCCTGCACCTGTTCACGCTGGGCGCGGCCCGCATCGCCCACCAGGACAAGCGGGGACGGCTGGAGCCCGGGATGGCCGCCGACCTGGCCGCCTACGACACGGACCCCATGTCCGTGCCGGACGTTCGAGGCCTCCGTCCCGTCCTGACGGTGGCCGCCGGGAAGCGGGCCCACCCCGCCTGACCGGCCCGTTGCGGCCGGACCCCCCGGAGCATACGGTTGGACCGCTTCCCGCGAACGAGGCAGGCCGGATGGAGGACCCAGCCCTACGCGAGTCCGAACGCCGGTATCGCCTCCTGTGCGAGATGATCTCCGACTACGCGTACGAGCTCCGCCTGTCAGCAGACCAAGCGGCGCGGCTGGTCTGGGCCACCGCCACGATCGAAGCATTGACCGGCTACGGGCCGGATGAGCTGAACGCGGTGGGCCCCCTGGGCGTGGTGCACCTTGAGGATCTCCCCATCGCCGACCAGGCGCTGGCCTCGGCCCGGGAAGGGGAGACCGTGGGCGGGGAGCTCCGGCTGGTCCGGCGCGACGGGGACATCGTGTGGATCCGGTTCTTCGCCCGGGGCGAACCCGTGGACGGCGCTCCAGGGGAGGTCCGGGTGTTCGGTGCGGCCCAGGACATCACGGAGCGCAAGCGGCTGGAGGCAGAGCAGCGCCGTCTGGAGACCCAGCTTGCCACGGCGGAGGAGAGGGAGCGGCAGCGGATCGCCGCCGACATCCACGACGAGCCCCTCCAGGCTCTGGCGGCCGTCAGCCTGCGGATCGCCGCCCTCCGGAAGCGCCACAACGACCGGCCGCTCGAGGTGGAGCTGGCCAAGCTGGAGAACACCGTGGAGCTGGCCGTCCGGCAGCTCCGCCAGCTGGTGTTCGACCTGCGGCCCCAGGAGCTGGATCGGGAGGGCCTCGGTTCGGCCGTCCGCCGCCTGGTGGAGGATCGGGTGCCCACCCACGAGCTCACCGTCTCGGTGCACAGCTCCCTCCCCCGGGAGCCGCAGGGCGAGGTGGCCTCGGTGGCGTTCCGGATCGTGCAGGAGGCCCTGACCAACACGCTGAAGCACGCGGAAGCCGGCCACGTGGACGTGACCCTGGAGGAGCGGGGCGGGGGGTTCGCCGGCGTGATCCAGGACGACGGCGGGGGGTTCGACCCCGAGGCCGTTCCGCCCGGGCATTTCGGCCTGGACACCATGCGGGAGCGGGCCAAGCTGGTGGGGGGGTGGTGCCGGATCACCAGCACGCCGGGGGAGGGGACCCGGGTGGAGTACTGGATGCCCTTCGCCGCCATCGGCCCGGGACGGTGAGGGCTTCGGCTACGCTTCCCCGATGGCCGAACGGCGCCCGGACCCGGGCCTCCTGCTGTTCCTGACCCCCATCCTGTGGGGAGCGACCTTCCCCGCCGCCAAGCTGGGCATCGCGGAAGCCGGCATCTACCCGTTCATGGCCTGGACCCGCCTGGTGGGGTTCCTGACCATCCTGGTGGGGATCCCTCTCGTGGCCAGGGGCACGGTGACCTGGCCGGCGGTGCGACGGGCTCTGGTTCCGGGGGCCATCCTGGGCTCGTTCATCTTCGCCGCGTACGTCCTGCAGACCGAGGGCCTGGCCCGGACCACGGCCACCAACGCCGGATTCATCACCGGGCTGTACGTGGTGTTCACGCCGGTCCTGGCTCTGGCCGTGTACCGGACCCGAGCCGGGGCGGCGGCCTGGGTGGCCGTGGGCATCTCGGTGGTCGGGCTGGCCCTCCTCTCGGTGCCCGCCCTCGACGACCTGCGGGTCGGTCCCGGGGACCTCCTGGTCCTGGGCTCGGCGGTGCTGTGGGCCGCCCACGTGGTGGGGGTGGGGAGGCTGGCCGGGCGCCACCCGGTCGCGGTCCTGTCGCTGGTCCAGATGGGCGCTGCAGCCACCTTCCACATCCTGGTCACGGTGGGGACCGGACCGGGGGTCGCCGGCCTGGCCGGGACGTGGCACCTCCTGGTGATCACCGGGGTCCTCGGGTCCGGGGTGGCCTACACGCTCCAGGTGATGGCCCAGCGAGAGGTCACCGCCGGCCGTGCCGTGGTCATCCTGGCCGGGGAGTCGGTGGCGGCGGCCCTGTTCGCCGCGGTGTGGCTCGGCGAGCGCCTGGTGGCCCACCAGTGGGTGGGAGCGACGGCCGTCCTGGCGGCCATGGCCGTGTCCGAGCTGGGGGCCCGGCGGGCCGAGGTCCCCCGGCTGGACCCCGCGACCTAGGCCCGCCTCCACCGCAGGTCCCGGAGGGTCACCCGGGCGGCGTTGTAGCCGGGGGCACCCATCACGCCGCCTCCCGGGTGGGTTCCGGAGCCGCACAGGTACAGGCCGCGGACGGGGGTCCGGTACGCTCCGGCCTGCGGGGCGGGACGGAGGAAGAACAGCTGGTCCAGCGACATCTCGCCCTGGAAGATGTTGCCGCCCAGCAGGCCGAAGCGCTCCTCCAGGTCCAGTGGGGTGACCACTTGCCGCTCGGTCACCAGGTCCTTCACGTTCGGGGCGTACTCGGCGATGGTCTCCACCACCCGGTCACCCAGCGCATCGCTCTCCTGCTCCCACGACCGTCCCTCGGCCAGGTGGTAGG
>DASWKD010000196.1:0-1942 GCA_036396815.1 Actinomycetota bacterium
CCAGGTGCACCTCAGCCCCGGCGACCATGACCTGGTGGTTCGGGCCTGGGACCAGGAGGGCCGCGGCCAGCCGGCCTCGGTCGAGGAGACCTGGAACGTCAAGGGCTACGCCAACAACGCCTGGCACCGGGCCCGGGTGACCGCGTCTTCGTGAGGCGGGGCCCCGGCTGCCCCGCCACCCCCCTGCCTTAACATCCGACCGGTCCGGCCCGTATCTCCCGGTAGCTCCTGCCGGCGCCGGCCTTGAGTGGTCCGCCGGGGCGTTCTTGGACCCCAGACGACTACGGCACCTGATGAGTACTCGCCGGAGCTTCCTCCAGTTTTGCACCGGGGCCGGGATCTCGGCCACCATGGCGGAAGCGCTGTGGCATCAGCTGGCCGCCCAACCCGCCACGACCCCCGTGGCGCCACTGACGGCCGCGCCTGCGCCGCCCCTGACCATTACCCGTGAGGCGGTCCGCGCCGCCGAGACGCTGGCCGGCCTGCAGTTCTCCGATCCTGAGCGCGACCTCATGCTGGGGCTCCTGCAGCGCCACCTCGGCTCCTACGGTGACCTCCGGCTGGTCGAGCTGCCCAATAGCGTGCTGCCGGCGCTGCGATTCAGCCCTGCCTTGCCGGGGCGGACCTTTCCCGACCGGCCCCGCCGCCCGGGACGCCGGGTCCGGTCAAGCCAGGTGGTCAAGCGGCCGGCCACCAACGCGGAGCTGGCCTTCCTTCCGGTCGTGCAACTGGCCGAACTCCTGGCCTCCCGCCAGGTCACTTCGGTGGAGTTGACGCGACTCTACCTGGACCGCCTCAAGCGGTACGATCCGGTGCTCAACTGCGTCGTGAACCTGACCGAGGAGCGGGCGCTCCGGCAGGCCGCCGCCGCCGATCACCTGATCTCCACGGGCCAGAAGCGGGGCCCGCTCCACGGGATTCCCTACGGTGTCAAGGACCTCCTGGCCGTTCCGGGGTATCCCACCACCTGGGGCGCGGAGATCTACCGCGACCGGATCCTGGACCAGACGGCCACCGTGGTCGAACGGCTGGATGCGGCCGGGGCGGTGCTGGTGGCCAAGCTGTCCATGGGCGAGCTCGGCCACTCCGATACCTGGTTCCGGGGGACCACGATGAATCCCTGGCAGCCCACCCAGGGAGCGAGTGGATCCTCGGCGGGCTCGGCCGCCGCCGCGGCCGCCGGCCTGGTGGGGTTTGCGGTGGGCCACGAGACGCTCGGTTCAATCATCACGCCGGCGACCCGCAACCGGATCACCGGACTCCGGCCCACATTCGGGCGGGTCAGCCGGCATGGCGCCATGGTCCTGGCGTGGAGCCTGGACAAGATCGGCCCGATGGCGCGCTCGGTGGAGGACTGCGCGATGGTGCTGGATGCCATCGTCGGCCCCGATGGCCGGGATCCGACCGTGACGGACATGCCCTTCGACTGGGATCCGGATTTCCCGCTGCGGTCGATTCGGGTAGGCTACTTCAAGGCGGCGTTTGATGCCCCGCACGACAGCAAGGTCCGGGATGACGCGGCCCTGGCCGCCCTGAGGGAGCTCGGGTTCCAGCTGGTGCCCGTGAACCTGCCCACGGACCTCCCGATCAATGCCCTGACCATGGTGGGGGTGGAGATTGCGGCGGCGTTGGATGAGTTCACCCGAAACGGCGGACTCGACCTGCTCAGGGACCAGAGCGACACGGGCTGGCCCAACTTCGTCCGGGCCAGCCGCTTCGTCCCGGCCGTGGAATACCTCCAGGCGAACCGGATCCGCACCCTGCTCATGGAACGGATCGAAGACGTGTTCGAGTCGGTCGACGTCTTCATCGCCCCGACCTTCGGGGTGCTCCGGGTTACCAGCTTCACCGGGCACCCGGCCATCGTGCTGCCGAACGGGACGATCTCCGACGGCGTCCCCGCCAGCATCTCGCTGATCGGGCGGCTGTACGGCGAGCAGGA
>DASWKD010000197.1:0-4536 GCA_036396815.1 Actinomycetota bacterium
TCGAGGGGAGGTTTGCACCGGGGGTCCCGGGTTGATAGCCTCTCGCCCAACTTTGCCCCATCTCGAGCACGCCCAGGAGCGGTCCCCTTCCCCACCGCGAGTGACTCCGGGCCGGGCTGCGCGCCGACGACGCGCGCGGACGCGCCGAGCGGCGCTCCCGGTGCCCGGCAGGCGCGTGCGCCTGGGCGTGGCCCTGATCCTCCTGGTGTCCCTGGTGGCCTACCTGAAGGTGGACAAGACCGTGGACCTCATGGTGGACGGCGCCGTCTCCACGGTGAGCACCCTGAGCGGGACCGTGGCCGACCTGCTGGCCTCGGAGGACGTGTCCGTGGGACTCCACGACCGGGTCCGGCCGCCGCTGGCGGCCACGGTGACCGACGGGATGCGGGTCCAGGTGGACCATGCCAAGGAGATCCAGCTCCTCCTGAACGGGACGACCAGGACGATCTACGTGATCGGCCAGACCGTGCATGACGTCCTGGAGCAGATCAACGTTCGAGCCGGGGCCGACGCCTACCTCCGCCCCTCGCGTGACGCCCGGATCTCCGACGGGAGCGTGATCGAGTACCGGGCGGCGGTGTCGATCACCCTCAAGGTCGACGGAAGGTCCACGGACACGATCACCAACGCCGTCGATGTGGGCTACCTCCTGGACAGCCTGGGCGTGGTCCTGGGCAAGGACGACGAGGTCCGGCCGGCCCTCCGGTCCCCCCTGCGGAACGGGGACGAGGTCCGGGTGATCCGGGTCAGGTACAGGGAGGTCACGGCCAACCGCTCCGTCCCGTTCGGCACCAAGACCCGGTACTCCGACCGGCTGATCCGCGGCCAGCGGGAGGTCCAGCGAGCCGGGAGGCCCGGCCTGGTCCGGGTCGACTACCGGGTCCGGAAGGAAGACGGGAAGGAGACGGACCGCACGGTCCTGCGCCGCAAGCAGGTCCGGGCCCCCGTCAGCCAGGTGGTGGTGGTGGGGACCCGCAACCCCGATACCCAGACCGGAACATCGTCCTGGTACTACCGGGACGGCATGGTGGCCGCCCACAAGACCCTGCCCAAGGGCACGCGCGTCCGGGTGACCAACCTGGCCAACGGCAAGCAGGTTACGGTGGTCATCGATGACCGGGGACCGTTCGTCAACGGATGGATCATCGACCTCTCCGACGACGCCTTCGCCAAGCTCGCCCCCCTCGGGACGGGGACCATCCGGGTCCGGCTCGAGTGGTAGCCGCCTGCTGACCAAGCGCGCCCTGCAGGACCTGGCCACCCGTCACGGGATCCATCCCAGCAAGGCCCTGGGCCAGCACTTCCTGGCGGACGCGAACCTGGCCGCGGCCATCGCCCGGGACGCGGGCGCCGGGCCGGGCCGGCGGTTCCTGGAGATCGGGGCCGGGCTCGGGTCGCTGACCGTGGCCCTTGCCGAGGCGGGGGCCGAGGTCCTGGCCCTGGAGCTGGACCGCAAGCTGCTCTCCGCCCTGAGCGAGGTCACCCAAGGGTTCCCCGGGGTCCGGATCCTGCGCGAGGACGCCACCAAGGCCGACTGGGGCCTCCTGCTGGGTGGCCGGTCCTGGGCCATGGCCTCGAACCTCCCGTACAACGTGGCCGTGCCCGTGGTCATGGACCTGCTGGACCACGCCCCCCGGGTCGATCCGATGCTGGTCATGGTCCAGCGCGAGGTGGGGGAGCGCCTGGCCGCCGGGCCCGGCCACCAGCAGTACGGCGCGGTCAGCGTGAAGGTGGCCTTCCGGGCCCGGGCCCGGGTCATCCGGCGGATCCCCCCACCGGTGTTCTGGCCGGAGCCGAAGGTGGAGTCGGTCCTGGTCTCGTTCGAGCGCCATCCGCCGCCGGTCCAGGTTCCCGAGCAGCGGCTGTTCCCGGTGATCGAGGAGGGCTTCGCCCAGCGACGCAAGACGATGGCCAATGCCCTGCTCCGCCTGGGCCACCCCCGCGACCGGGTGGAGGCCGCGCTGGCCGCGGTCGGGCTGGGCGAGAAGGTCCGGGCCGAGGAGCTGGGGCTGGAGGCGTTCGCCGCCCTGGCCGAGGCCCTGGATGGCTGACCTGGTCCGGGAGCCGGCCCCGGCCAAGCTCAACCCGTTCCTCCGGGTCCTGGGCCGCCGGGACGACGGCTACCACGAGGTGGAGACCCTGATCCTGCCGCTCACGCTGGCGGACGGCGTTGAGGCCCGCCGGGCGGGGGGGTTGACGCTTACTGTGGCCGGCCCACTGGCTGGGGACGTGACGTCGGGCGAGGACAACCTGGTCATGCGGGCGGCTCGGGCCCTGGCCGGGGCCGCGGGCCTCGACGGGGGCGCCGCGCTGCTGGTGGCCAAGCAGGTCCCGGTGGCCGCGGGGCTGGGAGGTGGGAGCGGGGACGCGGCGGCGGCGCTCCGAGCGCTGAACGACCTGTGGGGGCTTGCGTGGGACGCCGCCCGGCTGGCCGGCGTGGGGGCCGAGGTGGGGTCGGACGTCCCGGCCCTGGTCCACGGCGGCCCGGTGGTGGCCCGGGGCCGGGGCGAGCGGGTGGAGCCGGTGGCGGTGGCCCGGACCTGGTGGGTGCTGGTCACCCAGCCGTTCGGGGTCTCCGCGAGGAACGCCTACCTCTGGTGGGACGAGGGCGGCGGCCGGACCGGCCCCGATGCGGACCGCCTCCTCGAGGCGATGGCTGGCCGTGTGCCGGAGGAGATCGGCGGCCTGCTGTTCAACGACCTGGAGCCCGTGGTTGCTGCTCGCCACCGCGAGGTCCAGGTGGCACGCGAGCGCCTGGCCGGGGCGGGCGCCCTGGGCGTGGTGATGTGCGGCAGCGGCCCCACCGTGGCCGGCCTGTGCCGCGACGGCCGCCACGCCGAGGAGCTCGCTCGAGAGGTCGCCGGGATCGCGGTCGCAGCCTTGGTCCCGCGTCATACTGGGTCCTGATCCGGGGTGGTCTAACGGGATGACGCCAGGTTTTGGTCCTGCGAGATCGAGGTTCGACTCCTCGCCCCGGAGCGTCAGCCCGTCGGGTACGTCAGGAACTCGAAGTGCATGCCGTCGGGGATCAACCAGGTCCCGCCCCAGGTGAACCCCCACCGCTCGAACACCTCGACCACGCGGCGATCCAGCCGGGGCCGGCGACCCTGCGGGTTCTCGGTGACGTTCACGTCGAAGGCCACGCCCCAGCTGTGGTGCGAGAGCCCCCCGGACGGATCCCGGTCGGCGTAGCGCGGCGAATAGCACCCGGCGTACGTCGCCGGGTCCAGGTATCCGCCGAGTCCCCGGCCCTCGACCTCGCGCAGGGCATGCCGCAGCTGGGGGATCAGCGCGCGGTGGCACGTGACCGAGCCGAGGACCGGGACCCGCGCCGTGCGGATGTGCCCCTCCACCCACCCCGGGTCCGGGCGCAGGAACCCCCCGCCGCGCGGCTGGGCGGCGAACTCGCCGAACAGCTCCTTGAGCCGGAGGGGTGGCAGGACGGCGTCGCCGTGTCGGAACACGGGCGCCTCGCCGGGGCCCCGCACGCGCAGCCGGATCCCTTCGGGAAGCGCCCGCCGGAGGTGGCGCTCGATGCGGCCCCGGGCCTCGCCGTCGCGCGGGTCGATCAGCAGGTACCGGGGGCGGGTGATGCCGAGGTCGGCGCCCACCTTCCGGGACACGACCAGCTCGTGCGCGCCGACCAGCTCGTCGCCGATCACCCCGGTCACGTGCAGGGTTCTGCCGCCGACGGTCAGCGAGGCCCCCGGGCCGACCCCGCGGAGCTCGGCCGCGGTCTCGCTCAGCAGCGCGCCGCCCCCGGCCAGCCCGGTCACCGAGGCCCGGTCGGAGGCCGGGACGAACGCGGCGTAGCCCTCCGGGTCGATGGCCGCCACCTCCACCGGGAAGGCCAGTCCCTGCGGGGGGCGGCGATCGGCCCCGGTCGTGTCGCGCCAGCCGCTCAGCCAGGCCACCCCGCTGCGGACCACGGCCACGTCTTGGACACCCGGAGCCGCGCGCGAGGCGCCGACGAAGCCCGGTGGGAGGCGCCCGGGCGTCCAGGCCAGGAGGGTCCCCACCGGGGCGGGCCCGAGGACAGCGGGGACCACCGGGGGAGGGGACGGGGGAAGCGTTCGGCTCGGGATCGACAGGACCCCGGTGGCTCCGGCGATGGCGCCGGCCAGGGCCGCGGCCACGGTCGCCCCCCGCCTCATCGGGCCAGCCCCCTGGCCACCGCCAGCAGCTCGCCCAAGGACAGGGTCTCGGACCGGAGCGAACGGTACGCGCCGCCCTCGATCCACTCCAGCTCCCCCCGGTCCGGGGCGTACCGTCCGATCGCGCCCCGGACCCGGACGGACAGCACGCCGGGATCCATGGGCGGTGGGAGGTCCCCGGTCGAGGACTGGTGCAGGACGAGACCCGTGCCGTCCAGCTCGGTCCCCGGCCGCCAGGCGTGGACGGTGACCGCCGTGTGGCTGGTCGTCTCCAGGAGGTCGATGGTCGCGATCCGGTAACCGGCCGGCAGGCGGCGGGGCATCAGGAGGCCGTCGAACGCGGCCGCCGCCACTCGCTCCCCGACGCCGATGTGGACCGCGC
>DASWKD010000198.1:0-6344 GCA_036396815.1 Actinomycetota bacterium
TCGCCCGAGGTGTGGCCGGCGATGTTGGCGCACTTGCGGTACTTGGCGCTGGGCCGCAGCTTCAGGTCGTTCATCGCGACCAGGATCCGGCGCTGGCTGGGCTTCAGGCCGTCGCGGACGTCGGGCAGGGCCCGGGACACGATGACCGACATGGCGTAGTCCAGGAAGGAGGTCCGGATCTCCTCCTCGATGTCGATCGGCTCGATGCGGATCGGCGCTTCGGCGGCCATCAGGTCCTCATACGTCGATCAGCCGGACGTCCTTGGCGTTGTCCTGGATGAAAGCTCGGCGGGCCTCCACGTCCTCCCCCATCAGCACGGTGAACGTGCGGTCGGCGGTGGAGGCGTCCTCCAGCGTCACCTGGAGCAGCTGCCGCTGGTCGGGGTCCATCGAGGTCTCCCACAGCTGGTCGGGGTTCATCTCCCCGAGGCCCTTGAACCGCAGGACGGGGAGGTTCTTCTTCCGCCCGTTGCTCTTGCGCAGTGCCTCGAGCTCCTTGTCGCTGAACACGTACTGGGGCTTGCCGTCGATCGTCACCCGGTACAGGGGCGGCCGGGCGATGTACACGTTGCCCGCATCGATCAGCTCCTTCATGTGTCGGAAGAAGAACGTGAGCAGGAGGGTGCGGATGTGGGCGCCGTCCACGTCGGCGTCGGTCAGGGCCACGATCTTGCCATACCGGGTCTTCTGGGCGTTGAACTCCTCGCCGATCCCGGTGCCGATGGCCGTGATCAGCGCCTGGATCTCCTTGTTCTCCAGGGTCTTGTGCAGTCGGGCCTTCTCCACGTTCAGGATCTTGCCCCGGATCGGGAGGATGGCCTGGAAGGCAGGGTCGCGGGCCTGGATGGCCGGGCCGGCAGCCGAGTCACCCTCCACGATGAACAGCTCGCACTTCTCGGGCTCGGTGAGCTGGCAGTCGGCGAGCTTCCCGGGGAGCGACGAGTCCAGGAGGCCCTTCCGGCGGGCCAGGTCCCGGGCCTGGCGGGCGGCCATCCGGGCCTTGGCCGCCTCCGACCCCTTGTTCACGATGCGCTTGCCGTCGCCGGGGTGCTCCTGGAGCCACGTCATCAGCTGGTCGTTCACCGTGGTCTCCACGAAGGAGCGCATGTCCGTGTTGCCGAGCTTGGTCTTGGTCTGGCCCTCGAACTGGGGCTCCTGGAGCTTCACGGAGACGATGGCCGTCACGCCCTCACGGACGTCGTCGCCCTCCAGGTTCGGCTCCTTCTCCTTGAGCAGGTTCTTGGACCGGGCGTAGCGGTTGATCACGTTGGTCAGCGACTTCTTGAGGCCCTCCTCATGGGTCCCGCCCTCGTGGGTGTTGATGGTGTTGGCGAAGCTGTGGAGCGACTCGGCGAAGCCGGTGTTCCATTGCATGGCCACCTCGACCTCGGCGGCCTGGCGCTTGTTCTCGAAGTGGATCATCCGGGTGTGAAGGACGTCCTTGCCCTGGTTCAGGAAGCGCACGAAGTCCGCCAGGCCGCCCGCCGCCTTGTACACCTCGCGCCACTCGGCGCCCTCCCGCTCGTCGACGAAGGCGATCTCCACGCCGCGGGTGAGGAACGACTGCTCGCGGAGACGCTCGGCCAGGATGTCGCGCGTGAACTCGGTCTCCTCGAAGATCTGCCGGTCCGGCCAGAAGCTGACCACGGTACCCGTCTTCTTGGATGGCTTGCCCTTCTTCAGCTTGCCCAGCGCGTGGCCGCGCTCGTAGGCCTGGGTCCAGGTGGACCCGTCGCGGGCCACCTCGACCTCCAGGTGCTCGGACAGCGCGTTGACCACGGAGATGCCCACGCCGTGGAGGCCTCCGGCCACCGCATACGACTTGCGGTCGAACTTCCCACCGGCGTGCAGGGTGGTCAGGACCACCTCGAGCGCGGGGCGCCGATCCTTGGCCTTGGGGATGGGGGTTACGGGGATCCCCCGGCCGTTGTCGACCACCTGCACCGAGCCGTCGGCCCGCAGGCGAACCAGGATCTTGTCGCAGTAGCCGGCCAGGGCCTCGTCGATGGCGTTGTCCACCACCTCGTAGACCAGGTGGTGCAGCCCGCGGCTGCCGGTGGACCCGATGTACATGCTGGGACGGCGACGGACCGCTTCCAGGCCCTCCAGAACCGTGATATCCGCCGCGGTGTAGCGCGACTTGCCGGTGCGCTTGGGCGCGGCGGAGGCCGTGGCCCGCGAGCCGGCGCCGGCCCGATCCGGTGCCTTGGCGGTGGTCTTCTTTGCGGCGGTCTTGCGGGGGGACCGCGAGGCCGTTGCGCTCTTTGTCGTGCGTGACTTGGGCACTCAACCTCCGTCGGGGATCCGCCCACGGCGGAGCCCACGTCTTCCGAGGGGCTCGCGCGCGGGGACTGGAAGCGCTCTCATTCTATCATCGGCGACCCGCGCTCCCGGGCTCCGACGGGCCTTCCAGCGGCCCGACCACCACCCGGACCTGGGGCACCTTCCGGCCGATCACGGGCTCGGCCCGGGCCCGGAGCTGGGGGATCAAGAACCGGACCTGGGCGGCCCACGCCGGGGCGGTGGCCTTGACCACCAGCCCCTGGGCGGTGAGGGCCACGGGCATGGAGTGGGCGGCCAGCTCCTCCCCGGCCACCTCCGGCCAGGCCCGGATCAGCCGGCCGAGCTGAAGGCCCTGGCGCAGCGAGCCGGCCCCGAACCCCCGGAGGAGGTCCCGGAGATGGGCCGGCTCCTTCGACCCGCTGGAGGGATCCCGCTTCCGCCATGGGTCACGCCGGCCGGACCGAGCCACCTTCCACCTCCCATACCGAAGCGCCGTCCGGGACCTGGGCCCGGTCCGGCACGGCCAGCAGGACCTGGCCCCGGGCCGCCAGGACCTGTCCCAGCCGCCGGCGACGGCCGGGATCCAGACCGCTGAAGGGGTCATCCAGCAGGAGCAGGGACGGCTCCTCGATCTCCTCGGCCAGGGCCTCGGCCAGCCCGAGGCGGAGGCACAGGGCGGCGGCCCACGACTCCCCGTGCGAGGCGAACCGCCGGGCGGCCAGGCCCCCCACGGCCAGGTCCAGGTCGTCGCGGTGCGGGCCCACCAGGGTCCGCCGTCGCACGATCTCGTCCTCCCGCCGCTCGGCCAGGGCGGCCCGGAACGCGTCCTCCAGGTCCGGTCCCTCCACCGAGGCCCGGTAGGCCACCATCAGGGGCATCCCGGCCACGGCCTGGTACGCCCCCGAAGCCCGGGGAGCGGTCCGCTCCATGGCCCGGCCCCGGCCGGCGGTCACCGCCGAACCGTGCGTGACGAGCTCAACGTCCCACGCGTCGAGGCCGGGCGGCGCCGATGGCCCCTCGTGCTCCTTGAGCAGGCGGTTCCGTTGGCGGAGTGCCCGCTCGTAGCTCTGGCGGGCCGCCTCGGCCACCGGCCACAGCGACTCCGTCGCCTGGTCCAGGAACCTCCTCCGGTCCTCCGGCTCCCCCTGGACGATGGCCAGGTCCTCGGGGATGAACATCACGGAGCGGACCCGCTGGCGGAGGTCGCGCTTCCGCCGGATGCCGCTGCCGTTGACCCGGACCTTGTTGGCGCCGGTGGACCGGACCTCGATCTCCACCAGGGCTTTCCCGGACGCCGTCTCGACCTCCCCCCGGAGGAACGCGCTATCGGCCCCGGCCCGGACCAGGGGCTGGTCGCTGGACACCCGGGGCGACCCCAAGGACGAGAGGTAGTGCGCGGCCTCCAGGAGGTTTGTCTTGCCCTGGGCGTTGTCCCCCACCGCCACCACCAGGCCGGGCGGGACCTCCAGCCGGGTCTCCTCGTGGTTCCGGAAGTCCCGGATCTCCAGCCAGGCCAGGCGCACGCGTGGGCGTCACCCCACCGGGGCCGGGAGGCGGACCGGCATGACCAGGTACGTGAACGTGTCGTCGCCCTCGCCCCGGAGGATGGCCGGCTTGAGGCCGTCCCGAAGCTCCACCGTGACCTTCTCCCCCACCACACCGGTCAGCCCGTCGGCCATGTACCCGGGGTTGAACGCCGCGGTCATCTCCTCGCCCTCATACGCCGCCTCCAGGGCCTCCACCGCGCCGCCCAGGTCGGGGGACGACGACGTGAGCCGGGCCCCCAGCGCGTTGAGCTCCATCCGGACCGGCGAGTTCTCCCGGGCCAGCAGGCCCACCCGGCGGACCGCCTCCAGCAGGTCCTGGCGGCGGGCGATCAGGCGGTTGCCCCCCGGCTCGGGGATCAGCTGCCGGTAGTTCGGGAACTCCCCCTCGATCAGGCGCGACGTCAGGGTCAGGCCGCCGACCTTGAACGTGGCCTGGGCGTCGCCCAGCCACATCTCTACCTCGGCCTTCTCCTCCCCCGCCGCGGCCCGGCCGGCCTCGGAGATGGCTCGCTCCGGGACCAGAGCCTTGGTCTCGCCGTCCCCGGAGGCCTGGAGCTCCCGGACGGCCAGGCGGTAGGAGTCCGTGGCGGCCATGGTCAGTCCCTCGCGGTTGGCCTCCATCAGGACGCCCGTCAGGATGGGGCGGGCCTCATCCCTGGATGCGGCCTTGACCACCTGGCCGACCGCCTCACCGAAGCCCTGAGCCTGGACGGTGACCTTGACGCCCTGGGGCTCGCGGAGTGTCGGGAAGTCCTCCGCGGCAAGGCATCGCAGGGTCCCCTCGAAGCTCCGGCACCGGACCCGGGCCTGAGCGTCGTCGGCCTCCAGATCCACGGCGTCGGGGGCCAGGGACTTGACCATGTCGGCCAGCAGGCGGGCGGGGACCAGGGCCGAACCCTGCTCCTGGGCCTCCACGGCCACCCGGACCTGAGTGCTGACCTCGAGGTCCGTGGTGGTCAGCGTGAGGCCGTCGTCCGCCACCGACATCAGCACCCCGGTCAGGGCCGGGATGCCCGGACGGGTGGACACGCCTCGCTGGACGGTCTGGAGAGCCTCCGACAGCACGTCGCGATCGCACCTGAGCTTCACGTTCCCACCTCCTGGGGGAAGACACGGTATGACGAGGAAAGGATTGAGAGACCAGTGGTAGTAGTAGGGGCTGTGGAAGATGTGGAAACCATGTTGCGTCCCAGGGTAGCGGGGGGGTCTGACATGGTCGAAGCGGTGGACGGCCTGTGCACGGAAACGCAGGCCGTGAGCCCGTGCCCGCCGGGGTGCGAAACCATCCCCACGATGTTCACCGCTTCCCCCGAACCGATTCGCGGATCAGCTTGGTGAGATCCTGGACCTGGCGGTAGGTCACGTCGCGAGCCGGCATCAGGCCCTCGATGCGCTTGATGCCGTGCAGGGCGGTGGTGTGGTCGCGGTCGAACAGCTCCCCGATCTTGATCAGAGACAGCCCGGTGAGCTCGCGGAGGAGGTACATGGCGATGTGCCGGGCATTCGTCAGCGGGCGCGATCGGCTCTTCGAGAAGAGATCCTCGCGGCGGAGGCTGAAATAGCGGGCGGTCTCGGACACGATGGCGTGCGCCGGGATCTCCTGGCCGGTCTGGTCGATCAGGTCCTCCAGGGCTCGCTCGGCCGCGGACAGGTCCAGGGGCATGGCCGACAGCTTGGCGAAGGCCACCACCCGGACCAGGGCCCCTTCGAGCTCCCGGATGTTGGAGTCGAACTTTTGGGCGATGAAGTGCAGGACGGGGTCGTTGACCTCCAAGCCGTCGCGCTCAGCCTTCTTCTGGAGGATGGCGATCCGGGTCTCGAGGTCGGGGGGCTGGACGTCCACGCACAGGCCGGAGCGGAACCGGCTGCGCAGACGGTCCTCCAGGCCGGACAGCTCCTGGGGTGGGCGGTCGCTGGCGATCACGATCTGGTGCCCGGCCCGGTGGAGGTCGTTGAACGTGTGGAAGAACTCGGTCTGGGTCTCCTCCTTGCCGGCCAGGAACTGGATGTCGTCCACCAGCAGGACGTCCACGTCCCGGTACCGGCGCTGGAACTGGTAGCCCTGGCCCTCGCGGACCGCCCGGATGAACTCGGTGACGAAGCGCTCCGAGGTCACGTACTTGGGGCGTAGGGCCGGGGTCAGCCGGACCATGTAGCTGGCGATGGCCGACAGCAGGTGGGTCTTGCCGAGCCCCACGCCGCCGTACACGAACAGGGGGTTGTAGGTGGTGGCCGGCGGGGCCTCGGCCACGGCCATGGCCGCGGCGTGGGCGAACCGGTTCGAGGGGCCCAGGACGAACGTGTCGAAGGTGTAGCGCTCGGGGAACTCGGTCCGGGGGGGCGAGGGCTCGGGCCGGCCCGAGGGGGTCTCAACGGGATGGGGCTCACCCCGGGGGCGCCGGGCCGCGGGATCCACCACCAGGCGGACCTCCAGGTCCTCCCCGGTGGCCTCCCGGACCGCCCTGGTCAGGAGGTCCTGGTGCCGGGTGGCCAGGCGGTTCCGGACGAACTCGG
>DASWKD010000199.1:0-7328 GCA_036396815.1 Actinomycetota bacterium
CTCCAGGGACAGCACCTCGCGCCCCCGCCGAGCCAAGGCGCGCGTGGCGGCGGCGCCCATCACCCCGCACCCCACCACCACGACGTCCACGGCCACCAGGCTCATCGCCGGGCCACCGCGGCGGCGGCCACCGCCAGGTCCTCGAAGGCCACCCCCACGGCCTTGAACACCGTCACGTCCCCGCCCTTGCGGCGCCGCGCGGTCCCGGACGCCACCCGGCCCAGCTCCACCAGGTCATCCTCACCGATGATCCCGGCGGCGATCGCTCCCACCACCTCTCCGGCCTCGGCCAGCGCCGCCTCCAGGGTCTCCACGGCCACCACCGAGGCTCGCCCCATCACGGCGTGGTCCAGCTCCCGCTGGTCGGTCCGGTAGGCGCCCACCGCGTTGACGTGGGCCCCCTCGGCCAGGCGGGTGCCATCGAACACGGGGGATGAGCTGGTGGTGCACGTGCACACGACGTCGGCGTCGGCCACCGCGTCGGGGCCGGCCACTGAGGCCTCCACGCCCTGTGCCCCCGCCCAGGCCACCAGGCGCTCGGCCGGTCCGGGGCTCCGGGAGACCACCCGGACCGAGGTGATGGGCCGGACCGCCCGCATGGCGTCCAGGTGGGCGGTGGCCTGGACGCCGGCCCCGAACAGGACCAGTCGACTGGCCTCCGGACGGGCCAGGTGGCGGGTGGCCAGGGCCGAGACCGCGGAGGTCCGGAGGGCCGTCAGGGCGGCGCCGTCGATCACGGCCAGCGGGGCCGAGGTCTCGGCGTCGAACAGCACGTACACGGCATGGATCAGCGGCAGGCCCCGCCCGGGGTTCGCGGTGTTCAGCGTGACCAGCTTGACGCCGGTCCCCCCGTCCCCGGCCGAGGGCATGAGGAGCAGCTCGCCTCCGGGCACATCCACGTGGGTCCGAAGGGGGGTGTCGGGACGCCTGGGGGCCGTGAAGACCTCCTCCAGGGCATCGATAGCGTCGGGCAGGGGGAGCAGGCGGGCCAGGGCCTCACCGTCGAGGAACGGGAGGGTCATTCCAGCTCGCCGAGGTACGCCTCCTGCATCTGCGGGTTGTTCCTCAGGTTCTGTGCGGAGTCCGCCAGGACGATGCGCCCCGTCTGGATGGCGTAGCCACGGTCGGCCACCGAGAGGGCCATGTTCGCGTTCTGCTCCACCAGGAAGATGGTGGTGCCCTGCTGGTTGATCTCCTTGATCGTCTCGAACACCTGCTCCACCAGGATGGGGGCCAGGCCCATGGAAGGCTCGTCCATCAGCAGGACGGTGGGCCGGGCCATGAGGGCCCGGCCGATGGCCAGCATCTGCTGCTCGCCGCCGGACAGGGTCCCCGCCTTTTGCCCGATCCGCTCCTTGAGCCGGGGGAACAGGCCCATGACCCGGTCCATGTCCGCCACGATCTCCGACTTGTCGTTGCGGAGGTTGGCCCCGATCTCCAGGTTCTCTCGGACCGTCATCCGGCCGAACAGCCGGCGGTTCTCCGGGACCATGGTCAGGCCCTGAGCCACCACCTGGGTGGTGACCAGTCCCTGGATCGGGTTGCCCTCGAACAGGATCTGCCCCTTCCAGGGATGGGCGAGCCCGAGGATCGTGCGGAGCGTGGTGGTCTTGCCCGCCGCGTTGGACCCGAGCAGGCAGACGATCTCGCCCTTGCGGATCTCCAGGTCCACGTCCTCCAGGACCCGCACAGGGCCGTAGCTGGTGCTCACGTCCTGGAGCTGGAGGATGGGGCCCCTCTCGGTCTGCTGCTCGCTCATTTCGTCTTCCCCAGGTAGGCCTCGATCACCCGCTGGTTGCTGGACACCTCTTCGTAGGTGCCGTCCGCGATCTTCTGCCCGTAGTCCAGGGCCACCACCCGGTCGGAGATGCCCTTCACCACGGCCATGTCGTGCTCGATCAGGACGATGGCGTACCCTCGCTCGTCGCGGAGGCGCCCGATCAGCCGGATCAGGTCCTTCTTCTCCTGCGGGTTCATGCCGGCGGCCGGTTCGTCCAGGAGCAGGAGCTTGGGCTCGGTGGCCATGGCCCGGGCGATCTCCAGGCGCCGGCGGTCGGCGTAGGCAAGCTCCGCGGCCAGCTGATCCTCGCGGGGTCCGGTCAGCGCGGTCCCGAAGAAGGCCAGCATCTCCCGGGCCTTCTCACGGATGCGCTCCTCCTCCCGGCGGGTGTGGGGGAGGCTGAGCACGGCGCCGGTGACCCCGGACCGGGTCCGGGGGTGCTGGCCGACCATGGCGTTCTCCAGGACCGTCATGTTGGGGAACAGCCGCACGGCCTGGAAGGTCCGGGCGATGCCCAGCTTCGTGATCTGGTTCGGCTTCAGGCCGGGCAGGGTGTGGCCATCGAACAGGATGCTTCCCTCGTCAGGGTCGTAGAAGCCGGTCACGATGTTGAACAGCGTGGTCTTCCCGGCGCCGTTGGGGCCGATCACGCCCACGATCTCGCCCTGGTCCGTGTGGAAGTCGACCCCGTCCACGGCTCGCACGCCGCCGAACCGGCGGGACAGGCCAACAACCTCCAGCAGGGCCATCAGTGAGGCCCCTCGTCCTTGATGCCGGGCTCCAGCCCGGGGCCGGTCCCTCCCGCCCCGATGCGTTCCTCGTACTGCTCCTCCTCGAGCTCGACCCCATGGAGGTCCCGGCGCCTGCGGACGTTCGGCAGCAGGCCCTCGGGCTTGGCGATCATGATGGCCACCAGGATGGCGCCGTAGAAGAGGTACCGGTATTCGGCCATCTCCCGGAGCAGGTCGGGCAGACCGACCAGGACGAAGGACCCCACCATCACGCCGGGGATGCTGCCCATGCCGCCGATCACGATGACCGCCAGCACGTTGATCGAGACGATGAGGATGAAGCTGCTCGGGAACACCGAGCCGATCTTGGCGGTGAAGAACGCTCCCCCCAGGCTCCCCACCGCGGCGCCCATGGCGAAGGCCAGGAGCTTGTACTTGATGACGCTGATGCCCATGGACTCGGCCACCGACTCGTCCTCGCGCATGGCGGCCCACGCCCGGCCCACCCGGGCGTTGACCAGCCGATAGGACACGAAGGCCGCGATGGCCACGAAGATGAAGATCAGGTAGTACAAGCGTTCCGGATCCCTGAGGTTGAGAGCGGACGGGGGTGGTGCCTCGATCTGGATGATGCCCTGGGCACCGCCGAGCCACCGCTCCAGCCACCGGGACAGGACCAGGGTCCGGATGATCTCCCCGAACCCCAGGGTCACGATGGCCAGGTAGTCCCCGCGGAGCCGGAGGACGGGGGCCCCGATCAGGATGCCGGCCACCACCGAGATGATGACGGCGATGGGGAGGGCCACCCAGAAGTTCGTGGCTCCCGTTTCGGCGTAGTTCAGCTGTTGGACCCCTCCCCCGGTCTCGACCACCAGGAACGAGGCCCGTGACGTGAAGATGGCGATCGTGTACGCGCCCGTGGCGAAGAAGGCCACGTACCCGAGGTCCAGCAGTCCGGCGTACCCGACCACGATGTTCAGTCCCAGGCCGAGCAGGATGTACAGACCCACGTTGCCGAAGATGTTGCTGACGTTGGGACCACCGATGGTGGGCAGGATGAGGAACAGGCCGATGGCGCCCGTCACCAGACCGATCCGGAGGGTCGGCGACGGAGGCAGGCTGGCGGCCTTGGCCCGTCGTCCCAGGGCCGCGGCGCCGATGGTGGCAGCCATGCACACGGCCAGGATGGCCAGGAGCACGCTGCCCTGGAACTCGCTGTCCGCGAAGGCTAGGGCCACGATGACGATCGAGGCCACCAGGCCCCCGATCCCCAGCCACTGGATGGCCGTCTCGGCCGTCGGCGGGGCCGGCCGCTCCCCGGCGTCTCGGGGGGCAGGCCGGGCGGTCGTTCCGCGATCGGCCGCTCCGCGTGGGGGGGCCTCCAGGCCGGCCCACAGCCATGCGCTGGCCGCGGATACCGCGAACGTGAGCACCGCGCCCAGGATGGTCAGCCCGCCTCGCAGGTACAGCCATCGGATGTCGAAGCCCAGGTTCGTGACCACCGGGCGGAGGATCGGCTCGAGCATGCTCAGGACCAGGGTGCTCAGCAGGGCCGTGACCAGGGCCCGGCGGATCCTGGGCTGGAGCATGCGCAGCGACCCTCCCAGTGCGCCCAGCGCCCCTCCACTCACGGTGAGGATGAGGAACGCGGTCACGGCGCCCCTGTCCCCGAACAGGATGGTCTCGATGAGCACGGGCACCACGCTGACCAGGATCTCTCCGACATCGACCGCGCCCTCCGGGGCGTCCGGTCCCGGGAGAAGGGCCCCCATCACGATGACGGTCAGCCCCAGGAGCGCTCCGGCGACCAACCCCATGAGCCCACCCGCGGACACCGGGCTCATGCTGCCCCGGCGCTTCTGGGAGGAAGCGGCCCACCCGGCGATGAGGACGGTGGCGATGAGCATGGCCCGGCTCAGCTGGAAGATCCCCTCCCCACCCGCGTCGGTGATCAGGTTGCGCCCGTGGAACCGCTCGACGATGCCGGTCAGGGCCAGGTAGACCAGCACCGCGCCGGCGATGAGACCCAGCGTGACCGTCCTCCGGAGCGGGCTCTGGCGGCGAACCGCGGACTCGGGGACGTCGAAGGTTCCGGTGGTCTCGCCCATGTCAGGCTCTCTTCTCCTCCGGAGCACCGAAGATCCCGCCCGGGCGGAAGATCAGGACCAGGACCAGGATCCCGAACGCCACCACCGGTTGGAGCTGGTGCGGCGCTGGGACCCCCGGGCCGGTGAGGAGCAGGGTCGGCCCGATCACTTCCAGCACCCCCAGGAGCAGGCCGCCGATGGCCGCTCCGGAGATGCTCCCGATCCCCCCCAGCACGGCGGCGGTGAAAGCCTTGATACCGGGGATGAACCCCATCACGAAGTCGACCTGGGGGAACAGCATCACGTAGAAGATGCCGGCCACGCCGGCCAGAGCGCCTCCGATGGCGAACGTGGTCACGATGGTCCTGTCGACGCTGATCCCCATCAGGGACGCGATCTCCTTGTCCTCGCCAACGGCCCGCATGGACCGCCCCGTCCGGGTACGGGCGATGAACGTGTACAGGGCGGCCATGACGATCACCGCGCCGACCACGGCGATGACCTGGCTTCGAGGGACGGGGCCACCAGGCATCGAGAATGTTCCCTTCACGCTCTCGGGGAGGGGGTAGCCGAGGGCCTGGGCCCCGTACAGCCCCCGGAACGTGTACTGGAGGAACAGCGAGGCGCCGATGGCCGTGATCAATGGCACCAGACGCGGCGCCCCCCGCAACGGCCGGTAGGCCACGCGTTCCAGGGTGATGGCCACCAGCATCGACACCACGGCCGACGTCACCACCAGGAGCACGATGGACAGGATGGGCTGCGATTGGAGGAGTCCCCGCTCCTCGAGGGCCCGGGCCACGAACAGGGAGGTGAAGGCCCCAGCCATGAACACCTCGCCGTGGGCGAAATTGATCATGAACAGGATCCCGTACACCAGCGTGTAGCCCATGGCGATCAACGCGTACACGCTCCCCCGGGCCACGCCGTTGATGACCAGGTCGCGCCAGTCCTTGCCGGAGAAGTGGGCCTTGCTCAGAGTGCTCGACGCCCCCAGGTACACCCCGGTCACGATGGCGATGGTCAGCAGGATCAGGATGGTCTTGCGCACGGGGATGCGCTCGGGGAGGAACCCCAGCCGCTTGGGGGGCGCCTGCGGGGGGGGCGGCGTCTTCGTCTCGGTCGGTCGGTCGGCCATCGTAGGGTCGCTCTGGCAAGGCGCTGCGGGTGGGCCATCCGGGCCCACCCGCAGCGGACCTGCCTTCAGCTGCCTCTCGGGCTAGCCAGCCAGGCTGAACTCCCGGCTGAACACGGGCGGACCGAAGTCCCCATCCGTCACGACGTGCACGGCCATGACCGCCGTCTGCTGGCAGTCGCCGTTCTCGTCGCAGGACAGGTTCCCGGTGATGCCCTCGAACCCGCTGGTGGCGAACAGCGCGTCCTTGAGCGCGGTCCGGGAGATCTGAAGCCCGCCGTCGTCCGTCTCCGTGGCCACCTGCTCGATCGCGTCGAGCAGCATGTTCATGGCGTCGAAGGAGTGGGCGTGGAACACGGACTGCGGCTCCTCACCGAACTTCGCCTCGTACGCCGGAAGGAACTCGCTCGTGTAGAACTCGTTCTGCTGGAACGCGGTCAGGTCGGGGCCCGAGATGGCAACGCCCTCGGCGTTCTCGGCTCCGGAGGCCTCGATCCAGTCCGGCGTGAACATGCCGTCCGAGCCGGCCAGCTGGGTGTCGGCCAGCCCGGCGATCCCCCTGGCCTGCTGGGTGATCAGGCCACCCTCTGCCACGAAGATCGGATAGTACAGGAAGTCCGGCGCTTCGGCCGCGATGTCGGTGAGCAACGGACCGAAGTCCGTGTCCCCGACCTGGATGGCCTCCTGCCGGGCGACGGTGCCGCCGCCCTGGGCGAACACGTCGGAGAACACCTGCTGCAGGCCGTCGGCGTAGGGGCTGCCGTCGTGGATCGTCGTGGCCGTGGTGGCCCCGACCTCCTCGAGGGCGTAGGCCGCCACCGCGGCGCCCTGCAGCTTGTCGTTGTGGGCGGTCCGGAGGTAGAAGTCCTGGTGCGTCTCCGGCGCCGTCAGGGCCGGGCCCGTGTTCGACGGCGAGATGATGGCGATGCCCTTCTCCGACAAGATGGTGTCCGCGACGCCCAGCGCCGAGCTGGAGCAGCTGGTGCCGACTACCCCGACGATGGTCGGGTCGGCCGCCAGAGCCTGAGCGCCTGCCTGGCCGCCTTCGGCCGAGCAGCCGTCGTCCTGGTGGTTGAACTCCACCGGATGGCCGAGCAGCTCGCCGGCCGGGTCCCGGAAGTCCAGGGCCAGCACGGCGCCGTTCTGGCTGTCCTGGCCGAGCGAGGCGTTCTCTCCCGAGATGACCAGGAGCGTCCCCACGTTGATGGGATCGTCCGGCCCGTACTCCACGCAGCCGAACGGGTCATCGGCGCAGATGTCGCCGTTGCCGCCTCCACCGTTTCCACCGCTCTTGCACGCCCCCGCCACGAGCGTCAGGACGCTCAGGGCGGCGAGCCACATGAATCGCTTCTTCATATCCCCTCCTAGTGCGGGCCAGAAAACCTCCATGGTGCGATAGCTAGAACGACCCCCTTTCCTCTACCCGGATTCCTGCCTCCCAACAGGTCGAGCATATTTATCACAGACCGCCAGCGGTGTCCAAGCCCGGCCCTCGTCCCCCGGAGGGGGGACCCCCGGCCGCGTGGATCCCACTCGTCCGTTCTACGGATGGGCCCCCGGGGCGGTTTCGGCCTCCGGAGCCAGACGGGCCCACT
>DASWKD010000200.1:0-7219 GCA_036396815.1 Actinomycetota bacterium
CGACGTGGGATCGATGGCCAGCACGGCCACCGACAGCTCCCGGGCCCGGGCCGCCTTGACCAGCTCCGCGGCCAGGCTGGACTTGCCCACGCCGGGGGAGCCGGTCAGCCCGATCGAGTGCGCGTTCCCCGTGTGGGGGAACAACCCGGCGATCAGCTGCGGCAGGCCCTGGTTCCCGTCCTCGACCATGGAGATGGCCCGGGCCATGGCTCGTCTGTCGGCCCTGAGAACGCCGTCCACGACCTGCTCGGTGTCCACGGAGCCAAGGGTACCAGGCGCCCCTCAGCCCTCCTCGGGGACGAGCAGGGGCAGGATCTCGCCGGCCCGGCCCCGGAGACGGACGTCGGCATGGATCGTAGCGTCGCCCGGGCCCACCTCGACCACCGAGGCGCCGGCTGCCCGGGCGGTGTCCGGGAGCGAGGCCGCGGGCATCACGTCGCCCGACGTCCCCACCACCAGCAGGACCCGAGCGGTGCGGGCCAGGGCCTCGGCCTCCTCGAACCCGTGGAGCGCCTCCCCGAAGCCGACGAAGTCCGGGCGCATCGGGGCCCCATCCGCGGAACATCGCGGCAGGATCGAGGCCATGCTGGGCACGAAGGCCGACCGGAGGCCGGCGATGGCCCGGTCCAGGACCTCAACGAACCGCCGGCGATCGATCTCCTCCCGGTGCGGGCACACCACGCCGACCAGCTGGGTGAACGACCCGTGGATCTCCAGGACGCGGCGGCTCCCGGCTTCCTGGTGCAGGCCGTCCACGTTCTGGGTGATCACCCCGTCAACCAGGCCCATGTCCTCCAGACGGGCCAGCGCCCGGTGAGCGTCGGTGGGCCGGGCCCGGGCCAACACCCGGCGGAGCTCTCCGAGGAACGAGGCCACGGCGTCCGGACGCTCCATGGCCTCCCGGCCCAGACCCTTCCAGCTCCCGAAACGACTGGGCTCGAACCGATCCCACAATCCGCCCGGATCCCGGAACGTGGGGATCCCCGCCTCGGCCGACACGCCGGCGCCGGTGAGAGCCACCACCCCTCCCCCGGCCACCAGCTCCCGGGCGCGCTCCTTCACGGGTCGAGCGAGCGCATGGCGATCAGCGCGTAGCCGATCACGTTGAAGGACACGTGGGCGGCGATCGAGGCGGCCAGCGACCGCCGGCGCTCGTAGACATAGGCCAGCCCCAGCCCGACGAAGAAGAACACGGGCATGTGCAGGGGGGTGACGTGGAACAGCGCGAACACCCCCGCCGAGATCCCCGCCGCGGGGAAGAACCGGGAGCGGGCCCGCAGAGCCGTGAAGAAGAAGCCCCGGAAGAACACCTCCTCGGCGATCGGCGCCGCCACCAGGGCCACCACCGCGCCAAGACTCACCTGGAACGCCGTGGGCTGGAGTGGAAGGACCGGCTGCTCGGGGAGCGTCACCGGCGCGCCGTTGATGAGGGTCAGCAGCTCGATGTACAGGGGGACCAGCACCACGAAGGTCACCCCGAACAGCCCCACGCCACCCAGGGCCCCGGACCCCAGGTCCCGCCACGTGCGGCCGGAGCGCAGTC
Source organism: Actinomycetota bacterium (assembly GCA_036396815.1). Lineage (GTDB taxonomy): Bacteria > Actinomycetota > UBA4738 > UBA4738 > CALAEC01 > DASWKD01. Next base: position 1,544 of record DASWKD010000200.1, read on the forward strand.
GGAGAACGCCTCGGGACGAGGGGTGGCGGGCCCTGACCCACAGCACGCTCGTCGTGGCCAGCAGGAACTCGAAGGCCAGGCCCAGCGCCAGGGCCCCGGTGTCCCCCACCCGGACGAACAGCCCCACCAGGACGATGGGGAACAGGGCCAGCAGGGCGATGGGGATGGCCTCCACGGGCGACCAGGGGATCGCCGGCGGCCAGGCCGGCTCCGCGGGGACCTCGGGGCTGGGCGGTGGGGTCAGGTCCATCGCATCGCCAGCGAAGGGTAGACCAGGGCCGCGGCCACGTACACGAAGCCCATCCCGGCCACGCCGATCGTGTCATTCGCCAGGTATCCGGCCATCGAGGCCACGGCCAGGACAACCACGGCGTCCCGCCACCCAGGGTCCGCGGTCAGCGCGGACCCGAACGGCCGGGACCGGCGCCAGGCCATGACCAGGGCCACCGGGAGGGCCACCAGGACCAGCCAGGCCGCGGGCGATGCGGCCGTCCCCTCGAGGTTCAGGGCCAGCCGCCGCACGTACACATCGAGGATCTCTCCCAGGCCCGACCGCCCGGCGGCCTCCAGGACCCGGGTCACGTGGGTCGGCAGGTCGGCGGCCCGGTGGATGGCCAGGACGGCCGCCACGCCGGCCGCGGCCAGGCCCGCCCCGGCCGCCACCGGGAGGAGCCGGGGCCCGCCCAGCACCCGGAGAGCCAGCCACGCCCCCACGGCCACGAACAGGGTGGTGGCCACCCCCAGGTTGGCCCCGAACCCGGGCAGACCTCCCAGCAGGCCGGCCGCGGCCAGCAGCAGCACCCCGGGCACGGGGCGCAGGCGCGAGGCGGCGAGCACCGCGCCGGCCACCAGCAGGCCGCCGTAGCCGTTGCCCAGCCCGTACATCCGTGAGCCCTCGAACGCGCTCCCCCCGATCAGCGGCATCAGCATCCCCGGCCACCCCAGGAACCCGTCAACGATGACCACACCCATCCCCGCTCCGGCCACCACGGCCATCGCCGCGGGACCGGGCCCGGCGACCCGGTGTGCCGCCCACGCCAGGATCGCTCCCCCACCCAGGGCCACTCCAGCCACGGAGAGCGCCGAGGGACGAGGGAGCGCCGCCGCGGGGAGGAGGGCGACCGGCAGGGCCACCGCGAACAGCCCCAACCCTCCGGCCGCCCGGAGGATCCGGGGCCGCGGGGCCCGGCCGAACATGAGGGCGATGCCCATCACCAGGCCGAGCAGGGCCAGGCCCAGCACGGTAAGGCCGGCCGGCGCGCGCAGCGGGGCCAGGGCCCGGTACCGGTCGACCAGCCGGAACGGCGGAGCGCCCTCCACACGGATCGTCGAGCCGGCTCCCCGGCCGGTCCCCAGCGCCTCCGGGAGGTCGGCCGTGGAGACCAGCCCCGGCCGCCGGGTGGTGTCGGAGGTCAGGCCCCGGACCGGCCCGTGCGCGTAGAAGAGGCGCTGGGGGTCTCCGCGGGCCAGGATCAGGAGAGCCACGTCCCGGCGCTCAGACCCATCGAGGGGGGCGATGACCAGGACGACCACCGGCCCGGCGGCCTCCCCCACCCGCCGCAGGAGGAGCCCCGGGTCCTCGACGACCATCCCCGCCGGGATCGCGGCCCGGGCCGCGGCCACCGGGTCGCCTTGGCCCGGCGCGGTGAGCAGACCGACCCCCCCGGCCCGAGCCAGGGAGCCGGGGAGTGGGGCGTCCAGCGCGGCCCGGAGGCTGGTGGGCGGGAGGAACACCACAAGGGCGGGCTGGGAGGCGTGCCCGGGAGCGGGGAGGATCAGGGTGCCCGCCGCGCAGACGCCCAGGAGGGTCCGCCTCACGGAGTGAACGCGGGAGAGAGCGCGGGTTGGCGGGTGATCTCCGACCCGAGTCCGCTCAGCTTGCCGTCGATGTCCTCGTACCCCCGGTCCACGTGGTGGAGGTCCGAGACCTCGGTCAGGCCGTCGGCGGCCAGTCCGGCCAGGACCAGCGCGGCGCCGGCCCGGAGGTCCAGGGCCCGGACCGGGGCCGAGGACAGGCGCTCCACGCCCCGGATCACGGCGTGATGGCCCTCGGTCCGGATGTCGGCGCCCATCCGGGCCAGCTCGTCCACGAACATGAAGCGGCTCTCGAACACGTTCTCGGTGACGATGCTGGTCCCGTCGGCCACGGCCAGCAGAGCCATCATCGGCGGCTGAAGGTCCGTGGGGAAGCCGGGGTAGGGAAGCGTCACCAGGTCGCTTGCCGCGGGCCTGCCGTCCATCGTCACCCGGATCCCGTCCGCCACCGATGCCACATCGGCCCCGATCTCTGTGAGCTTGGCCAGGACCAGGTCCAGGTGATCGGGCCGGGCCCCCTCCAGCAGGACGCTGCCCCCGGTGATGACCCCGGCCATGGCGTACGTCCCGGCCTCGATCCGATCCGGGATCACGGTGTGCTCCACGGGCCGGAAGCCGTCCACGCCCTCGATCTCGATGGTGGGCGTGCCCACGCCCTCGATCCGAGCGCCCATCGCCGTCAGGAAGGCGGCCAGGTCCTGGATCTCGGGCTCGCGGGCGGCGTTCTCGATCACGGTGGTGCCCTTGGCCGCCACCGCGGCCATCAGCACGTTCTCCGTGGCCCCCACGCTGGGGAAGTCCAGCGAGATCACCGCGCCGTGCAGCCGGGGCGCCACGCCCTCCAGGTAGCCATGCTCCGAAGTGAACGAGGCCCCCATCTGCTCCAGGCCCCGAACGTGGAGGTCGATGCCCCGGGACCCGATGTTGCACCCGCCCGGCATGGCCACCCGGGCCCGGCCGCGGCGGGCCAGCAGGGGTCCCAGGACCAGGATCGAGGCCCGCATCCGGCGGACCAGCTCGTAGGGCGTCTCCAACCCCAGATCCCCGGCGACCTCGACGGAGACCGTCTGGCCGTCGCGCTCCACTCCCACGCCCAGGCGTCGGAGCACCTCGGCCATGGTGTGGCAGTCCTGGATGTCCGGCACGTTGCCGAGCGTGCTCCGGCCGTCGGCCAGCAGGGCGGCGGCCATCAGCTTCAGGGCCGAGTTCTTGGCCCCGCCGATCCGCACCGTGCCCTGGAGGCGGCGGCCCCCGGTCACCAGGAGGCGGTCCATGGGGGCGATTCTACGCCCAGAGGTCCTCCCTTCAGGGGACGGGCCCCATCTGTGATGCTCTGTCATAGTACGGAAGGATCCTGTGTTTTGTGCATGTGCACAAAGGACCGGGGCGGGTCCGCGTCGAAGCGTCCATAGCCGTCTCAGAGGGAGGTATCCGGATGCGCCGAACGCTCGCGGCACCGCTGATCGCCGCTCTGGCCCTGGGCTCGCTCCCCGCCGCTGCCACTCCCGACCTCACCCCCTACGGTCGGGAGGACAACGCGCTGGGGACGATGCGCTGGCTGCCCAGGAACGCGAACGAGAAGGCCCCCACCAACCAGTTCCGGCTGGTCGTGGTGTACGACACCTCGATCACCGAGACGGGGGCTCCGATGCCCCTGAAGGTCAGGGGCGCCTTCGGGGTCAAGATCTTCACCACGTCCGCCAACCTGCGGATGAAGAACCACGCGTCCTCGGTGGGTGACCTGAAGACGCTGACCGGGCAGGCGAACCTTGGGCCCGTGGACGAGGTCTTCGCCGGGGTGTACGGCGATGTCCGGGACGGGACGTGCTCCAAGCTGGAGACCGGCGGTTTCTCCCAGGCCTACTCCACCCCGCGGAGCTTCTTCCACCCGGGGACAGAGCCGTACGCACCGGTGTCGGCTCCAGGAACGTGCGAGGTCGTGGACGCGTCCGATGCCGTGCTGGACCAGGACGGGAACGTGACCGGCTACCAGACCACGGTGACGAACCACGTGCCCGGGTTCTGGATCGACGTGGACTGGCCCACGGTCAACGCCAACGTGCTGGGGACCGGCCGCTCCGCCGCCGAGGTCTGGTACGGGGGCGCATACGACTCCACCGGCGACCCCGGCCCGTTCCCCAACGGGGTGGACACCACGGGGGCATCGAAGAGCCTCGGGGGGCCTGGCGACTACCAGACGCTCTCGTTCACCGCGAACCCCGGCGCGATCGGCGACCCCTGCGACGGGATCCCCGACCAGCCCGCGGTGGGGGCGCTGGCCGGGTCCTGGCAGGAGATCAAGGTCCAGGTCCCGGACACGGCCACCAAGGTCACGTTCATGCTGTTCCCCAAGGGCGACTGGGACCTGACCGTGTACAACCCGGACGGCCTGAAGCGGACCTCGGGGGGTTGGACGACCCTCAGCGAAACCGTGATAGCCCCCGCCTCGGGGACCGCCAACTTCCCGAGCCTGGTCGCCGGCGAGTACCGCATGCTGGCCTGCAACTACAGCGGCGAGCAGACCATCCTTGGCGGGGTGATGATCGAGTAGGGAGTCAGTGGGGAGAGGGGATCCAGGCTCCAGAAGGACCCGGCGGGACGGCCGGGTCCTTCTCTTCATCCATCTTTGTGCACGTGCACAAAGGTATAGGAACGGACAGGGCGAATATCCAGCCTACGAGTCCCCACAGGAGGGAGGAACACCCATGAGAAGGCTTCTGGCCCTGCTGCCCGCGGTGATGATCCTGGCGTCTGTGCCTGCCACGGCCACCCCCGACGGCAGCCTGACGCCCTACGGGCGCGAGGATAACGCCATCGGCACCCTGCGCTGGCTGCCCCGCAACGCCCTGGAAGCCCCGCCCACCGGCCAGTTCCGCCTGGTCGTGGTGTACGACACCTCGATCAGCGAGACCGGCGCCCCGGTGGCCCTGAAGGTCAAGGGCGCGTTCGGGATGAAGATCTTCACCACGTCCCACAACCTGGCCAAGCAGAACCACTCGCCGCAGATGCAGGACCTCCGGCAGTTCACGGGCCAGCCGGGGCTCCCGGCCCAGATCGACCAGACGGCCATCGCTCTGGCCGGCGACGTCCGGGACGGGGCCTGCTCGAAGCTCGCCACCGGCGGCTTCTCTCAGGCCTACTCCACCACGCGGAGCTTCTTCCACCCCGGCGCCGAGCCCTACGCGCCCGTCTCCGCGCCCGGGACCTGCGAGGAGGTCACCTCGTCGATCGCCATCACCGACGCCGAGGGGACCATCACCGGATACCAGACCTCGGTGACGAACCACGTGCCGGGCTTCTGGATCGACGTGACGTGGCCCACCATCAACACCCAGGTCGGCGGGACCGGCCGGACGGCCACGGAGGTCTGGTACGGAGCGGCCTACGACAGCGCGGGCGACCCGGGGCCGTTCCCCAACGGTGTCGACACCACCGGCGCCTCCAAGAGCCTGGGGAACCCGGGAGACTACTCCGCGACCTACTCGTTCACCGCCAACCCCGGAGCGATCGGCGTTGAGTGCGTGAACACCGGCGGCAACAACCAGGCCTTCCCGGGCACCTACCAGGACGTCAAGGTCCAGGTCCCCGAGGGCTCCACGAAGGTCACCTTCACCCTATTCCCCAAGGCCGACTGGGACCTGATCGTCTTCAACCCGGACGGGCTCCGCCGGGTGTCGGGGAACACCCCGCCCCTGGACGAAACCGTGGTGGCGCCCGCCTCCGGAACGGCGAACTTCCCCACGCTGGTTCCCGGCGAGTACACCATGCGGGCCTGCAACTTCAGCGGCGAGCAGACCATCACCGGGGCGGTGACCATCCTCCCCTAGCGATAACCGGACAAAGCGCATCGAAGCGGGCCCC
>DASWKD010000201.1:0-5402 GCA_036396815.1 Actinomycetota bacterium
ACCCTGTTGACCTTGGTCCCGGCGGCCACCCCCACCTCGTACAGGGTCACCGTGGGACCCCGGGTGGCCCCGGCCACGGAGGCGTCCACGCCGAACTGGCGCAGGGTGCGCTCCAGGGTGGCCATGACGTCCTTCTCGTCCCGGCCCGGCCCGGCGCCCGCCGGCGCCTTGCGCAGGAGCTTGAGGGGCGGCACCGCGTAGTCGCCGCGGGAGGGCCTCCGGGGGGCGGCCCGGGCCGGCTCCGGTTCCTCGGCCTCCTCGGGCTCGGCCTCCTCCTCGGGCTCCTCCTCCCCCATCTCCTCCCACGAGGCGGCCTCGGTCACCTCTTCCTGGCTCATGTCCCGGAGGCGGCGGCGGGGGGAGCGCTCCTCCTGGCCCTCGGCGGGCTGCCCGCGGAGGCCGCGCACCCACTCCCACACGGCGGACATCGGCGTGGCCGTGAACACCAGGAGGCCCAGGACGAACAGGCCCAGGCACACGATGGCCGCCCCGTACGAGGAGGCCAGGCGGGACAGGGGCCACGCGGTCAGCGAGCCGATCAGGCCCCCGGCGTCGCCGAACCCGGTCAGTCCCGACGCGGGCGAGGGGTTGCCCCGGAACAGCGACAGGAGGCCCAGCCCGCCCATCAGGGTGAAGGTCAGGCCCACCAGCATCCGGCCCCGCTCCTGCTCGGCGGTGCCCCGGACCAGCACCAGGCCCCACCACAGGGCCAGGACCGGGAACAGGTAGCCCAGGAGGCCGAACCCGCCCCGGGCCAGGCCGTCCAGGAACCGGCCCACGGGCCCCCCGCCGTCCAGCCAGATCCCCAGGGCCGACAGGCCGCCCAGCACCAGGAGCCCGATGCCCACCGCGTCCGCGTACCGGGGCTTCAGGTGCTCCACCACGCGCTTGCCCGCGGTGGTCACGCCGCCGCGGGCCTTCTTCTTCCGCTTCTTCGCCATCAGACCTCCATGATGACCGGGAGGATGATCGGTTTCCGCTTGGTGACCTCGAAGAAGTAGCGGCCCAGGGTTCGGCGGACGTGCTGCTTGAGGATCCCGGGGTCGCCCACCTCCTCCTTGGCCACCTCCCTGAGAGAATCCTCCGTCCGGCGGCGGGCCTCGTCCAGCATCTCGGCCGAGGTCTCGTCGTGGACGAACCCCCGGGTGATGATGTCGGGCCCGGCCAGGACCTGGCCCGACTGGGCGTCGGCGGTGACGACCACGATGACCACGCCGTCGCCGGCCAGCTTGCGCCGGTCCCGGAGGACCATCTCCCCCACGTCGCCGATCCCCAGGCCGTCCACCAGGACCATCCCGGCGTCGATGCGGTCGGCCACCGTCACCTTCTCCGAGATCTCGACCACGTCGCCGTCCTCGCAGATCAGGATGCGGTCCTCCGGGATGCCCACGTCCCTGGCCAGCCGGGCGTGGTGGGCCAGGTGGCGCCGCTCGCCGTGGATCGGGATGAACCACTGCGGGCGGACCAGGCCCAGCATGAACTTCAGCTCGTCGGAGGCGGCGTGGCCCGAGACGTGCACGTGGGCGATGCCGGTGTGGTACACGTCGGCTCCGGTCCGGTACAGGCCGTCGATGGTTCGGTGGATGGCCACCTCGTTGCCGGGGATCAGCGAGGCGGCGATGATCACCGTGTCGCCCTCCTTGAGCTTGACCCATTTGTGCTCGTGGGCCGACATCAGCGACAGCGCCGACAGAGGCTCGCCCTGGCTCCCGGTGCACACCACGGCCACCCGCTCGGGGGGCAGGTCCTTGACCTCCTCGATGTCGATGATGGCGTCGTCGGGCACCGTCAGGTAGCCGAGCTCCCGGGCCTGGGCCACGGCGTGGTGCATGCTCCGTCCCAGGAAGGCCACCCTGCGGCCCACCTCCAGCGCGGCGGTGCAGATCTGCTGGATCCGGTGGATATGGCTGGAAAAGCAGGCCGCCACCACCATGCGTGGGGCGCCCTGGAAGATGCGCAGGATCTCCGGGCCCACCGTCCGCTCACTGGGGATGATCCCGGGGTCCTCTGCGTTCGTGGAGTCCGACAGGAACAGGTGAACGCCGCGCGACCCCTCGGCCCCGAAGGCCTGCAGGTCGGTGGCCTGCCCGTCGATCGGGGTCGGATCCAGCCGGAAGTCGCCGGAGTGGAGGAGCGTACCGTACGGCGTGTCGATGGCCAGGGCCAGCCCGTCGGGGATCGAGTGAGTGACCCGGATGCAGCGGACCGTGAACGGCCCGACCGTCACCTCGTCCCCCGGGTGGATCGGGTGGAGCGTGGCCCGGTCCGTGACCTTGTGCTCCTCCAGCTTCGGCCCAAGCAGGCCCAGGGCCAGCGGGCTGGCGTAGATGTCCAGGGGCATCTCCCGGAGCATGAACGGCAGGGCGCCCATGTGGTCCTCGTGCCCGTGGGTGACGACCACGCCGGCGATCCGGTCCTGCCGCTCGCGGAGATACTCGAAGTCTGGGAGGACCAGGTCGATCCCCGGCATGTCCTCCGTGGGGAACGACAGGCCGGCGTCCAGCACCAGGATGTCGTCGCCCAGCTCCAGGGCGGCCATGTTGCGGCCGACCTCGCCCACGCCGCCCAGGAAGACGAGCCTACAGCGCGCCGGCATCCTCCATCACCTTCCTGATCGTGGCCACCTCGTCGTCCGTGGCCGGCACCAGCGGGAGACGAGGCGGTCCGACGGGCTGCCCGATCAGCGCCATGGCGGCCTTGACCGGGATGGGGTTGGAGGTGATGAACATGGCGTCGAACAGCGGGGTCAGCTCCTCGTGCAGCTTCCGGGCCGCCGGCACGTCGCCTCCTTCGAGGAGCTCGATCATCCGCCGGATCCGCTCCCCGGCCACGTGCGCGGGAACGCTGACCACGCCCACGGCGCCCAGGCACATGAAGGAGAAGGTAGCCCAGTCGTCGCCCGAGTACACCTCGAACCCCGGCGGCGCGGCGGCGATCAGCTTCGACACGCCGTCCACGTCCCCGGTGGAGTCCTTGACGGCCACGATGTTGTCCACCTCCGCCAGGCGCAGCAGCGTGTCGTGCTCGATCCGGGTGGCCGTCCGCCCGGGGATGTTGTAGAGCATCACCGGCTTGTCGGTGGCCCCAGCGGCCCGGGTGAAGTGCTCGATCAGGCCGCGCTGCGGCGGCTTGCTGTAGTACGGGGTGACCACCAGCATCGCGTCCGCGCCGGCCTCGGTGGCCGCCTCGGTCAGGTGGATGGTGTGCGCGGTGTCGTATGTCCCGGTCCCGGCGATGACCTGGCCCCGGCCCTCCACGGCTTCGACCGTGGCCCGCCACAGGCCCACCTTCTCCTGATCGCTGAGCGTGGCCGCCTCGCCCGTGGATCCGGCCACCACCAGGGCGTCGGTGCCGTGATCGAGCAGCCACCGGGCCACCTCCTGGGCCCGGTCGAGGTCGATCGAGAAATCATCCGTGAACGGGGTGACCATCGCCGTGACGACGGCCCCGAACCGACCCGCCATGCGTACCTCCTCACCGCCCCGCCGCGGCAGGGCCCCTCGGGCCGACGGGTGAAGGCGCGGGGACCGACCGGGCACCAGTCGGGAGTCCCGCATTGCCCGGCCGGGCCGCCCCCACGCTGCCGGCTATCGTAACATCCCTATCCTTGCGCAACAAGAGCCACATGTTGAACGCGTGGCGAGCGTGGCCCGGGCCCCCCTCGTGGCCCGCGTTGACCCCCTGCCGCGCGTGCTGGAGGTGGCTCCGGGGCCACCCGGGCCACCCGCATCCCTCCTGCCACTCGTGCTCCTCCTGCCACCGGTGCCTCCTGATCTTCCGGAGGGCGGCCGGACCGGGCCCGCCCTCCTCCCGGTATCCTAGCCCCGTGCGGATCTACACGAAGACCGGCGACGACGGGACCACGGGCCTCCTGTACGGCGGCCGGGTCCCCAAGGACGACCTGGCCGTGGAGACCTACGGCGCGGTGGACGAGATCGTGGCCCACCTGGGCATGGCCCGGGCCCTGTCCGAGGCCACGGACCTGGCCGGGGAGATCCTCCGGATCCAGCGCGACCTGTTCGTGGTGGGGGCCGACCTGGCCGCCAACCCGGATGAGCGGGCCAAGCTCACCCCCGAGGTCTCCCTGGTCACGGCGAGCATGGTCGACCGTCTGGAGGCCTTGATCGACCGGACCGTGGAGCGCCACCCCCTCCCCCAGGCGTTCATCGTCCCCGGGGCCAACCCGCCGTCGGCTGCCCTGGACGTGGCCCGAACCGACGCCCGGCGAGCCGAGCGGAAGGCCGTCCGGATGCGGGCCGAGGGGCGGAAGGTCAACCCCGACGCCCTCCGGTACCTGAACCGCCTGTCGGACCTCCTGTTCGTCCTGGCCCGAGCCCAGGCCGGCGGGGACGAGGCCCTCAGCCGGTAGGATGCCCCCAGCCGACCGGAGGAGGTCCCGTTGAACACCGTGCAGATCTGGGTCCGCAGGAAGCCCGACATGAGCGCCGAGGACTTCAAGGAGCACTGGCTCTCCAAGCACGCCCCCATCGCCCGCGACGGGTACCAGCACCTGAAGGGCTACACCGTGCACCTGGTGACGGGCGCGCCCGAGGGGCAGGAGATCCCCTTCCACGGGATCGCCACGCTGACCTGGGAGGACCGCGACGGGTTCCGGGCCGACATGAAGAGCGAGGCCGCCGCGGCGGGGACCGAGGACCTGAAGGCGTTCGCCGGGGCGTTCGGGATGCTGTTCGTCGAGGAGCACACCGTCACCTAGTGGCCCGACGGCTGGAGCTCCGCCGCCACGCCCCCCGGGACCCCGATCGCGATGCCCTGTCCCCTGAGGGCGAGGCCCTGGCCGAGCGGGTGGGCCGGATCCTCCGGGGGCCGTACGACGCGGTGTTCACCTCGCCCAAGGAGCGGGCCGCCCGGACCGCTGCCTTCTTCCTGAAGGGCCTGGGCCAGAAGCTCCCCGAGCGCCACGGCGTGGCCGAGGGGCTCGCTCCCCCGGACGGTCCCATCGACGCGGCCACCGCCTCCGCCCTGGGCGCCGAGGTCCGCCGCCTGCTGGAAGCGGTCCCCGAGGGACGGACGGGCCTGGCCGTGGGCCACACGCCCAGCCTGGAGGAGGCCGTGGAAGCGCTGACCGGCCGGCGGATCCCACCCCTGGCCGAGTGCCAGGGCGTCCTTCTCCGCGAGGAGGACGGGGCGGTCACCGTGGAGCGGGAGCTCCGGCCGGACTGACCCCGGCATGCACCACCGGCACGGGGGTATGCTCGAACCGAGCGCCGAGCACCGGAGGTGAGCCTATGCGCCGCATCCTGGTGGTCGCCAACCAGACCCTGGCCGGCCAGCACCTGGCCCACGAGATCCGCGACCGGATGGCCGCGGGGCCCTGCGCGTTCCACCTGGTGGTCCCGGCCACGCCCCCCGGGCGGCTGGCCACGTGGACCGAGGGGGAG
>DASWKD010000202.1:0-7379 GCA_036396815.1 Actinomycetota bacterium
GGCGAGCGCCGAGGCCGCCAGGAGATCGGCCACCGGGCCGCGGACGGCTGGCGGGAGCCCGGCGAGGTCGGCCGCGGCGGGCGGCGGCGTCGGGGCGTCCGCCTCCGGGAGGCCGGCCATGGTGGCCAGACGGGTGACCACGCGTTCGAACCGGCCCGAGGTCAGGTCGGCCCTGACCTCCGCGGCCCGGGCTTCCAGCCCCGAGGCCATGGCCATGGCCCGGTCGGCCGCGCCCTCGATCGTGGGCTCGGCAGCCGTCACCGGTGCGGCTACGGCCATCGCCACGGCCAGGGACAGGACGGACCGGCGGATGTTCATGCCCGAGGGTTCGCCACGAGGGGTCCCAACTCCTGCTCCGGGGGTAGCCGGACCTCCCGTGGCCTAGGGGGCTACCAGCGCCGGACGTAGACGTTCGGGTCCGGGATGTGCCGCTGGCCGGCCGGCCCGTTCACCAGGAGGTCGTCCCGATTGTCGCTCCACGCCGCGTACACGGATCCGTTCTCGGCGGCGAATAGCCCGTTGTAGTCCCCCGCGTAGCACGGGGCGATGAACGGATCCGAGTTGGGGAAGGTGAACGGTGGTGGGAAGGCCACGTCGGAGACGGCGGCGTCCGCGCCGAACGTCCGGCCGCCGTCGGCGCTTTCGGCCGCGTACTGGCGCATGGCCAGGTTCTGCGGGTCCTCCCGCCGGTCGACCCAGGATGCCGTCACCCGGCTGGGCCCGGGGACCACGACCTCGGGGAACAGCTGGTCCCGCGTGGTGGAGTCCCGGTTCAGCCGGAGCTTTGCGGTCCACGCGCCGCTGTGCGGGTCGCGGCTGGTGAGCCAGGCGTCGGCGGCATCGTCGCTCGCGGTGCCCTTGGCCGGCCAGGCCACGTACACGCGTCCCCATTCTGGGTTGTGGTCTGGGGCTTCGGGGTCGGCCGAGCCGAACGCGTCCACGGCGATGGAGGGCAGCTCGTTCACGCGGATCTTGCCCTCCACCGCGAGGTAACCGGGGCACTCACCCGTGTCGGAGATGCCGGCGAACTGAGCGATGGCCTCGGGCGGAGCGAAGGTCCGGCCGCCGTCGATGGAACGGGTGTAGTGAAGGGTGATCACGGCGGCGCTGTGCAGCCACACCACGTGCACGGCGCCGTCTGGTCCGACCACCGGCCGGGCCCCGTTGGTCCAATCGGGGCCGCCCTCCAGGGTGAGCGGAGCGGACCATGTTCGGCCGGCGTCCTCGGAGCGGGCCAGCTTGATGGCCCGGGCTCCCGTCGCGGTGTGCGCCCAGGTGACGTACACGTTGCCGTCGTACGGACCCCCGCTATTGTCCACGGCGATCCACGGCTTGTCCCGGTTCCGGTCCACCCCCGAGGCGTCGTGCCACTCGAACGTCTGTCCTCCGTCGCGGGACACGCCGACGGCCACCCCCCGGTACGCGTTCGCCACCGTACTGCCCACGCTGGAGCCGGACAGGGAGGAGTAGTACACCGTGCCGGAGTCCTCCCCGCGGGTATCCACGGCCAAGGTCGGGTCGCCGTCGAGGTGCTCGATCTCTCCCTGCGCCGACAGCAGGGGGCCGATGTCGTCGAAGGTGACGCCGCCGTCGGTGGAACGGGCGAAACCGTTCTCGGACCTCCGCACCCCGGGCATCCCCAGTCCGTCGTTGCAGTTCCGCGTGTCGTTGTACGCCACGTAGACGTTCTGCTGGTAGGCGGCGACGGTGGCCTCGCTCTGAAGGTGGCACAAGGCCAGCTCGCCGGGTCGGTAGGGGTCGTTGACGCGCACGTCGGCCACCGCCTTGCCGCGCTCTCCGCCGATGACCACCCCGAGGGCAAGCGGAGCGGAGCTCTCCTCCTCCGCGACGGCCGGAGGGGCGAAGCCGAGAGCCGGTCCGTCCGGCCCCAACGAGGCGGGAAGGGCCAGGCCCAGGGCCACGGCCCCGGCCAGCAGCCGGGGCCAGGGCGCACGGGTCGCGCGGAGATGGTCGAGCGGAGGTCGGTTGGGCATCCCCATGTTGTTCGCCGGAGGCCCCCGAGCTTCCTTTGTGCAGGTGCCCAAAGGTCAGCGGAAGGGCCGGCGGACCTGGGACCGGACCCACCGGTCGTGGACCCGGTCCAGCGTGCCCTCGGGCAGGCCCACCTGATCTTCCACCCTCGAGGGGAGCTCGCCGAACAGGGCGAAGCCGTACTCGGAGCCGTTGGATCCCGCCGCATCCACCAGGAACGCGGCCACCAGGTCCGGCGACGCCTCGGGGTCCAGCGCGGCCACGGCCATCTCCGGGGTGCCGTCGTGGTCCAGGGGGGTGGCCACCAGGTCCACCGTCCCTCCCAGCCGGAGCCGGATCAACCGGAATGACCACGCGCCGCCCGGCTCGTCCCACGTGAAGGTGACCAGCGGCCGCCAGGCCTCGGCGCCCCAGGCGTCCTCGGCGTGGGCCGCGAACCCGGCCCAGGCCAGCCGCTCGCGGACCGGCGGGTCCGCCAGCGCGGAGGCCGCCTCGATCAGGTCGATGGGCCGCGCCGGGACCAGGACGCGTCCGGCCGGGACCTCCAACCGGGTCCGGTCGCACAGCGATGCCAGATGTCGTGCCAGCTTTGCCTTCATGGGGCCACGCTCCTCTGCCCCGAGTATCAGCAGGGGTACCGACACGAACGCCTGTTCGAGGTCAGGCCGGGCGCTTGAAGTGCTTCCCGAGGGTGTCGGTCTGGCCCTGGTAGCTGGATCCGGCCTGGGCCCCGTACAGGACCTCGGGCTCGGCGGCCATCGGCTCGAAGGCCAGCTTGCACACCCGCTGGCCGTGCTCGATGGTGAACGGGACGTCGTGGGCCCGAACCTCCAGCGCGGCCCGCGAGCCCAGCAGGCCCTCGCCGTGGCCGAAGCCGGGGTCGAAGAACCCGGCGTAGTGGGTGCGCAGCTCCCCGCTGGTCGGGTCGTACGCGGCCATCTCCGCGGCGTAGCCCGGCGGGATGCGCACGGCCTCGTCCGACAGCAGGAGGTAGAACCGCTCGGGCGAGAGCACGATGCGGTCGCCCTCTTCCCGCTGGACCGGGTCCCAGAACGCTTCCCAGTCGTACGCTCCGATCTGCCCGAGCTCGATGACCGGCGGGTGGTCCTTGGCCCGGTACCCCACGCGGCCGGTCGCATCCCCGCGCAGGTCCAGGCTGACGAACAGGCCGTCGGCCGTGGACAGCTCGCCCGCCGGGAGCGGCGCGCCATCGCGGTACAGGAGCGGGGTGCCCGCGTGGAGGGCGTGGATGTCCTCGTCGGACAGCGTGCCGCGCCCGATCGACAGCCGGAGCTGGTTGAGGGCCAGGCCCTGGTGGACGCGCACCGTGAACGACAGCGGGACCACCTCGAGGTACAGCGGACCGCGGTAGCCGTCCTGGACCTCGTCGAAGCGGAAGCTCTCGTCGGTGATCAGGCGGGTGAACACGTCCAGGCGGCCGGTGGAGGACTTCGGGTTGGCCTTGCCGCGGATGCCCGGCGGGAGCTCCAGCCGCTCGGCCAATGGGATCAGGTACGGGCGGTTGGTCTCCAGGACGGCGCCCTCCCGGCGGATGTCCAGCTCGTCGATCACGAACTCCTTGAGCTTGACCTCCACCGGACGGCGGTCGGGGAGGAAGCTGGACCGGATCCGGTACGCGGTCTCGCCCAGGCGGAGGTCGATGCTGGCGGGCTGGATGCTCTGGCCGGGGATCTTCAGGTCGCCGGCGTCGATGATGCCCAGGTCCACGGCCCGGTGGAGGGCCTGGCTGGGGAGCACGCCGCGCGCCTCCCCGGGCAGGCCGAGGTCCGCGAGGACTCCCTGGAGACTCGGATCCGGCACCTCAACCTCCCGTGGCGGCCGGACCATCATAGACGGGCCGGCGGGATCCTCCTTGTGCACTTGCACACAGGAGTTCAGGGGGTGGGTGGCGAATCCTTCGGGCACGATGCCGATCCGCAAGGAGATCCCATGACCCCTCGTCGCACGTTAGGGGCGACCCTGGCCCTCGCGGCCCTCGCCCTGTCCATCCTGCCCGCCGCCGCCCAGGAGCCGCCCACGGCCGCGCCGTGGAACGGCCAGCCCATCTCCCCGGGCCTGGGCCCGACCTACGGGGAGACGTGGTGCGCCCCGCCGGCCCCGGGGACCAGCATCGCCAACCAGCAGGGGTCGCCCCTGGCCCTGGTCCCGCAGGAGGCCGTGGGGTGCACGCTGGAGAAGATCGAGCAGGAGGGGGCGGCCAAGGGCCTGCCCGACCGCATGGAGCGGTTCGTGATCGGGACGTCGGCCAACGGACATGACATCCACGCTGCGGTCGTCAACGCGCAGGAGACGCCGGAGCAGCGCCGGGACTATGAGCGGTGGCAGCAGATCCGGGCCCTGGAGATGGAGGACCCGGCCGCCGCCCAGGCCCTGCTGGCCACGTTCGGGGCCGACGTGAAGATGCCCGTGTTCGTGCAGGCCAACATCCACGGGAACGAGGAGGAGGGCGCCGACGCCATGCTCCAGGCCCTCCGGGACCTGGTGACCACCCCCCGGGGCCAGAGCGCGATGGTCGACCAGATCCTCGATCACACGATCCTCATCGTCATCCCGATGATCAACCCCGACGGCCGGCTGGCCGGGACGCGGGCCAACGGCAACAGCTTCGACATGAACCGCGACTGGCTGGTCCAGTCGCAGGCCGAGGTCCGGGCCTCGGTGAAGCTCCAGCAGGAGTGGCTGGCCACGGCCGGCCTCGACCTGCACGGTTACGTGGCGCCCACGCTCATCGACGGGCTCACCAAGCCGCACAACCCCGGCATCGAGTACGACATCTTCCTGAAGTGGAACCAGCCGCGCCTGGACGCGAACACTGTGGACCTGGCCGGCGTGGGCATGGGCATCACCCGGCCGGTGAACATGTACAACCAGGCCGGGGCCCCGCCCGGGCACCCGTACCTGGCCGAGGGGTGGGACGATTGGGGGCCGTTCTACACCCAGACGTACATGGCTTTCTACGGAGTCGACAGCTCCACCGTTGAGATGTGCAGCTCGCAGGCCGGTGGAAACTGCAACGGCCGGTTGGGCTCGAAGATCGCCCAGTACGTGACGTTCTACTCGTCGATGCGCCGGTGGATCGCGGACCGCCAGCAGATGATGAACGACCAGCTGGAGGTGTTCCGCCGCGGCGCGACCGGGGCGGCGCGGCCGGCGTGCTGCAGTGAGACCACGCTGACCGCCCGTGGGTTCACCGAGGACCAGCACAACTGGATGGTGCCGGTGCCCACGGCCTACGTGATCCCGTTCGGCGACGACCACGGACGGAGCAAGGGCGAAGCCAACCGTCTGGTGCGGTGGCTGCTGGACAACGGGGTCCGCGTTTCGCGGGCCACCGAGCCGTTCACCGACCGGGGCAAGGACTTCCCGGCCGGGTCGTACGTGGTGTGGATGAACCAGCCCCTGCGGGGCATCGCCCTAACCGCGCTTTCGGCCGGGCAGGACATCTCCAACCGCATCACCCAGCTGTACGCCACGCCGGCGGCGTGGAGCCACGGCCTGCTGTGGGGCGCCGACGTCGTGGAGGTCCCGGCCACCGAGACCTTCGCCCCGGAGACCGAGCAGATCACCGCGCCGAACGAGCTCACCGGTGGAGTCAGCGGCGGCGCCGGCGCACCGGCCGACTGGTACGCGGTGACGCCACGGGGCGTCTCCGACCACCGGGCCATCTTCGACCTGCTGCGCGGCGGTGTGGCCGGCGAGCTGGCCGAGGAGCCCTTCGCCACCGAGACGGCTCCGTCGATGCCGGCCGGGAGCGTGATCTTCCCGGCGGACGCGGCGGAGGCCCTGGACGAGGCGGGCCTGGCCGCCGGGCTGACCTTCGAGCGGGCCGTGGGTAACGAGAAGCCTCCCACCACCGCGCTCGACGGCTCGCCCCGGGTGGCCATCCTGGTCAACAGCGCCTCGCCCTCGCCCACGGACACCTCGGAGTCGCTGGAGGCCATCTTCGGGACCGACGCCGGGTTCGTGTCGGTGACCTCGGGATCGGGCTCGCTCCAGAACGGCGCCGAGGACCCCCTGTCCGGCTACGACGTGATCTACAACACCGGACAGGGCTGGCCCGCGGCGGGCCAGGCCCGGGACCGGCTGACGGCGTTCTTCGAGCGGGGCGGCGGGTACCTGGCCACGAACACCGGCAGCTTCTCGTTCCTGGCGAACGCGGGCCTGGTGTCGGGGTCGCTCACCCAGTCCAGCCAGAGCGCGTACGGGGGCATCGCCATCTGGGACAACGCCGGCGGGGCGCAGAGCCCGGTGACCGGCATCGTCCCGGCCACCGACTTCCTGTACCTGCCGTCGAACGTGACCTACTTCACGGCCACGCCGGAGGGTTCGGTGATCGAGGGGCGGTACCACGCCGACATGACCGGCCCGGCCACCAGCCCGAACGGCCCGTCGGCCGGATTCGTGGCCGGCCTGTGGCGGACCCGCGGCGCGGCGGCCAACGGCGCCCCGGTCATCGCCCGCGGGACGACGTCGGCGGGGGGCCGGTACGTGGCCCTGGCCACGAACCCGTTCTCTCGCCATGACGCCGAGCGCGAGTGGGCGTTGATCGCCCAGGCCGCGCTGTGGTCAGACCTCACCGGCGAGCCGCTGGGCGACGAGGCGGGCGGCGGCTCGGCGGGCTTCTCGCTCCCGGCCGGCGTGCCGCCGGGGAGCCCCGCGGTGCCGTCGCTGGCCGGCGAGTGGCGCGGCGAGTGGCGGGGCTCGGACGGCTCGTTCGGCTACGTGGACGCCACGCTGGGCGGGTCGGGCCGCACCCTGACCGGCCGGGTGTCGATGGCCGGGTGCACCGGTCGGGCAGTGGGGGCCCTGAACGGGCCGGGGGTTCGGCTGACCGCCGGCCGCCTGGTGCTCGACGGCGTGGCCGAGGGCGGCACCATCACCGGCTCGTATCGTTGCGGGGAGGCCACCGGCACCTTCGAGATGTACATGGAGGAAACCCGAGCCTCGGACTGAAGCAGGCCATGGCCCCGGCCATCAAACGGCCGGGGCCATGGGGCCCTGCATGCGTGCCTAGTAGCTGATCGTGCCAGCCATAGATGCGCTGTCCTCGTACGTGCCGGACGGCGCCTCAGGGTCGAACGATGTTCCGGTCACCCAGTAGGAGCCGCTGGCGCCGGCGAACTTGCCCGTGCTCTCCGCTCCGTCCACGACGACCTCGAAGTTCGAGGCGTACTCCTCGTACAGGGATACCTCGCATACCGCCTCGTCGTTGTGCTGGATGTCACCGACCAGGGCCGCTCCGTTGGATGCCCAGAAGGTGACGGTACCGGTCACGGACTCGGCACAGTCCAACCCGTTGGTCTCCAGTGCGGGATCGGTCCACACCTGCGTCGAGTCGATCACGTAGGCGCCCGTGCCCAGATGCG
>DASWKD010000203.1:0-9144 GCA_036396815.1 Actinomycetota bacterium
GCCGAGGGCGCCTACGCGGACAAGGCCGGGAACCCGCTGGTGCCGTTCGAGCTCAACGCCACCGACGGCATCCCCCCTCTGGTCTTCCTGGCCCCCGACCTGGTGGACACCAAGGGCACGCTCTACGCCAGGAACGGGAACTGCCAGACGGCCGTCGAGAACCGCGTGTGCTTCGTGATCACGGGCACCGCCGAGCGGGCCACCCACCTGCTGGTCCACGGCGCTCCAGACGCACAGGATGAGGTCATCCTGGACGAGGGCAACGTCTACAGTGGCCCCTTCCTACTCGAGGTCGACCTGGTGGCCAACGAGCGCAACGAGAACGTGCAGATCGAGCCGATCCGCCTGGACCTGGACCAGCCCAACCCCACGGAGGTCCGGGGGCCCATGGCCCGGGTGCGGACCATCGTCCACGACAACCAGAAGCCGTTGGTGACCGTGGGAGCCCTGGGGAGGCCGCTGCACGACGGAAGCGTTGGCTACAAGGGTATGGACCAGGCCACGATCTCCTGGACGGCCAGCGACCCCAACCTGGTTCCCGGGCCCATCAAGATCGAGCTGTCCACGGACGGCGGCCAGACCTGGGAGACCATCGCCGACGGCAAGACGAACACCGACGGCGACGCCGGGACCTTCGGGTGGTCCGTCCCCGCCGTGAACACCGAGAAGGCCAAGATCCGCGTCACGGCCACCGATCAGGTGGAGTTTGAGGAGAGCGCGGTGTCCAACGAGTTCGTGATCGACTCGAAGCTTCCGTCGTTCATCCCTCAGACACAGCTGGACGAGACCGGGAACCCGACCCGCGTCCTGCTCACCTTCTCTGAGCCGGTCGTGTTCGACGACGAGCTCGGCAACCAGTGGAACCAGTGGCAGATCCAGGAAGAGGGTCAGCCCCCGGTGCCGGCGCAGAGCGCCGTGCCGGTCGATACCACGCTGGGCGACGACGGCATCACGATGATCAAGAAGCTCATGCTGACCACGGGCTTCGTGGATGGCGCGCCGAGCCCGGTGCAGCAGCACCTGGACCGCAACGGCACTCCCACGGTCACCTACGTGGTGCCCGAGGGTGGCGAGGACCTGGCCAATCAGTTCCGGGACCGGGCCAACAACCTGCTGGCCTCGAACACGGGGAAGGCCCAGGACGGCATCGACCCGCTGCCCCCCGACAATCTCGCGGCGCGCGACCTGATCCGGGAGCGCACCGAGCCTCTGCGTGGCGAGGCCGAGGCCGACTCGCGCCTGGACGTCATGGTCCGGCGGATCAGCCCCGGAGCCACCTTCTCCGACGCGGTGACGGTCAAGGAGCCCACCTCGATCACGGGCGACCCGACCGGGCTGTTCACGGTCCAGGTGGGCCTGGCCAGCAACCGCGTGAACAGCTACGAGGTCTGGGTCCAGGACAAGGCGGGCAACACCTCTCCGGCCGTCACCCTGGGCATCGAGAACGACCGGAAGGCTCCTCGGGTCAAGGTCCTCAAGCCGAAGAAGTTCAGCAAGTCGGGCAAGCGGTACCTACGCCTGAAGTGGCGGACCACGGAGCGGAACAAGAAGAACGTGGATATCCACTTCCGCCTGAAGGGCAAGTACACCTCCAAGCGGCTCCGGAACATGGTTCGCTCCACCCCGGACGACGGCGTCTACCGGTGGCGGATCCCGCGGAAGTTCTGGGGGAAGAAGTTCAAGGTTGCCATCCTGGCCCGGGACCAGGTGGGCAACCGGGGCGTGCGCGGCTACCGCTGGATCAAGCTCTAGGCCCCCTCAGGGCCCCCTCTCAGGCACCCCCCGGGACCTTCGTGATCTTCCTCACGAACGATATTTCCTTCCCGATCCGGCAGGAATCCGGGCCGGAACGCCGAATACAAGAGAAGGATTTGTGCAACTGCCCAATGTGCAAGTGCCCAAACGGAGGAGGACGGAGACATGATCGAGCCCGTCGAGAAGGCCGCCCAGAGGACCGTCTCCCGGCGCAGGAAGGTCGTGGTCCTGCCCGACGCCCTCCCCGTCCAGCGAAGGGTGGTCTCCGTGAAGGCCACCGGTCCCGCCGACGAGGTGGGGATCGGCGACCTGGCCGTCCTGGAGCGCAAGAGCGTGGCCTCCCGGACGCTCTCGCGCCTGGTGGAGGACCTGGTGGCCCGGGGGGCCGCCGGGCTGATCGTCCCCCAGGAGCTGGCCGACTCCCTGCCCCAGGCCGAGCGCGAGGACATCGCCGAGCGCCTGCCCCTCATGGTCGTCGGAGCCGACTTCGAGCGCAGCGCCGACCGCCTCCTCCGCCCCACCCCCGCCCCCACCGCCTCCCACCCCGACGCCGTGCTCCGGTCCATCCTCCGGGGTCAGGCCCCGGCCGGCGCTCTCCCCTCGAACCTGGAGGCCGGCCGCCCGGTGCGGGCCTTGGCCATCCTGGCCCACCCCGACGAGCGGGTCCCCCTGCCGCTCTCCAAGCTCGAGGAGGTCGTGGCCACCGAGGCCCTGCTGTCCGACCCCCGGGCCCACGCGGCCACCGTGGACGGCGTGGTGGTCGCCCTGACGGGCAACTACGTGAGGCCCAACGAGATCGAGGGCCTGGGCCGGGCCATGCTCCACCGGGCCCGCTCGGCGCTCCTGCTGTCCTCTGCCACGGTGGGCATCGGCCGCCCGTACGCGGGCACCGAGGGCCTCCGCCGCACGTACCGTGAGGCGCTGTGGGCCGCCACCGTGGCCGAGTCGCTGTGGGGCGACAACCGGGTCATCACCTTCCGGGAGCTGGGCATCTACGGGATGCTGGAGCCCTACGTCCGGGACCCGGCCACCGCCGACACCGAGGACGTGGAGCGGCTGATCGCCTACGACAAGAAGAACCACACGGCCCTCCTGCCCACGGTGGAGGCCTTCTTCGACGCCGGGTCCTCGGGCGACGCCGCCGCGGCCCTGTTCGTCCACCGGAACACGATCTCCTACCGCCTCCGGGCCGTGAAGCGGGTCACCGGGCTGGACATCGTGGACGAGGCAGACGCCCGTCTCCTGCTGGAGGTCCAGCTCCGCCTGGCCCGCCTCCGGGGCCTGCTCCCGGCCATCCCAGAGCGCCCCAAGCCCAAGCGCAGGGCCCGCTCCTCCTCCTGACCGCTTCGCCCCATTCCTGACGGTTCTCCACAGGCCGGCTTCTTTGTGCATGTGCCCAAAGGGTTCGGCCGCGCAGGCGGCGAAAGAACCACCAAGAAGCCGTCCGAAGGAGGAACGCAGGATGAACAGAAGAGCCCTTCTGGCCGCCCTGGTGGGCGTTGGCCTGCTCGCCGCAACGGTCCGGCCCGTCGGCGCCGTTGGCGTGGGCGTGATCAGCAAGAAGAACATGGAATGGGTGTTCAACGTGCCCCAGGCCGTGGGCGCGGACATCGAGTTCTACGAGAACCGCCTGGAGGACGGCAGCCTGAAGCGATACGCGGTGGCCACCTCCATGGGCAACGGCTTCACCATCATCGACATCACCAATCCCGCGCTCCCCGTGCTGGCTGGAGCCTCGGCCGATCCCGGGGTCTCGTGGCAGGGTGATGTCCAGGTCAACCCCAAGCGCAAGATCGTATCCGTGGCCTACGACGGCGCGCCCGCCGCCTCCGTGAACAACGCCGGCCTTGGCGACGGCATCGCGCTGTACGACATCTCCGACGTGGCCCGTCCGACCCTGCTGTCGGTGGTCAAGGGCCTGGGCGGCGCCCACAACGCGACGATGGTGGGCGACAACTTCATCTACACGTCCAGCCCCACCCGGATCGTCGAGTACACGAACGCGACGGCGCCGGTCAACCACGGGACCAGAGGGTTCAACTTCTGCTCCACGCACGACATCACCGTCGACCCCAACATCCCGAACCGGATCCACCTGGCCTGCCCGGGGAACACGTACCAGATCGTGGACGTGACGGATCCGCTGAACCCGGTCGAGGTGGCTCGCCGGACCCTTCCCCAGGTGGCCACCGCCCACCAGGCGGACCCGGCCCCAGACTCCTCGTTCGTGGCCATCTCGGACGAGCAGGGGGGCGGCCTGACCTGCGTGCAGGCACCGTGCGGCGGCCTGCACGTGTACGACATCAGCGGCAGGTACGTGGCCAACGCCAGCGAGGGCAGCCCGCAGCTCGCGGGCCGGTATTACATCCCCTTCTACCGGCCCATGGACCCCTCGGCCAACCAGCCGTGGGGGAACAACACCGCCCACAACTTCACCTTCCAGTCCGAGCGCGCCCTGCTGTCGATCGGCTGGTACACGGTGGGCTCGTGGGTCGTGGACATGCAGCACCCCACCAACAACACCGGCCCGTACGCGGAATACGCGGGGACGCAGTTCGGCGGACCCACCACGTGGGGCAACACGCAGGGCAACATCCTGCTGGAGGGCGCCGAGACCTGGTCCGCCAAGTGGGCCCGGTTCGATGACCCAGCGTACGACCGGTACGTCTTCACCAACGACATCACCCGTGGTGTGGACGTCCTGCGCTACACGGGGGGCATGCCCAAGAAGATCGCCCGGCTGAACGTGGACGCCGAGGCCACCGGCGGCTCGGTCACCGGGAAGCTGGACCGCTTCGCTGTGTGGACCTACCAGGGCTGGGTGAACAAGCCGCTGGCCGGCAAGACCGTCACGGTCTCCGTGCCGGGCGGCGCCTCGGCCACGGTGACCACGGAGGCGGATGGCTCGTTCTCCGCCGACCTGGGCCTGGAGGCCGGCTCGCACGACGTGGTGGTCACCTGGAACGACTCCACCGGGGTCTACCAGACCGCTACGGCCACCCAGACGGTCAGCGCGTAGCACGAGGCTCCACGAGGAGGCGGCCCCGCACCAGGGGGGCCGCCTCCTCTTTATGCACCTGCACAAAGGGATGGGGCCCCGCCGGGGCGAACCCTTCCGGGGACGACCGAGAAGGAGGCTGGACATGTCCCTGAGGCGCCTGAGCGTGATCCTGGCGGCCCTGCTGGCCCTTCCGGTGGCCGGAGCGGCCCAGGAGCCCCCCGACGAGCCCCCGGTCCGGACCGGGGCCGACGACGCCACCGTGGTGGCCGTGATCGACTCGGGCATCGCCCCCTACCACTGGGACTTCCTGGCTTCCCGGATGCCCCAGGCCCAGGACGAGGACCCCACCAACGACCTCCCCCTCGATCAGGCCCCCGACACCTGGCTGTCCGGGTTCCCGGACCCGGCCTCGTTCGCCACCTACAACCGGTTCGACCTGACCCTGGAGGAGTCCAACGCCGGACGCTCCATCTCCTCGATGGACTCGGCGGACGCCTCCAAGTGGAGCGCGGTCAAGCCGTCCTCGGCCACGTCCCAGCACTACTACTGGTTCCCGGGCACGAAGATCATCGGCGGGCTCACGTTCTCCTCCACCGGCCGGATCCACGCCGCCAGCAATACCCACGGCCAGGGAACGACCAGCGTGTCCGTGGGCAACATCTTCGGAACGTGCGCGGAGTGCCTGCTGGTGTTCATCCAGTACAGCGGGGTGGCGAACGGTGAGCTGGCCATCGAGTGGGCCGAGTCCCAGCCCTGGATCGACCTGATCTCGAACTCCTACGGCTTCAGCCTGGTGGAGCGGGACCGCCTGTACAGCGGGTCCGACACTGCGAAGTCGGCCGCGGCCAGCACCCGGGGCCAGACGATCCTGTTCTCCTCGGGCAACGGCATCTCGAACACGTTCACCGTTCCCAACAGCACGCTGTTCTCCTCGCAGGAGGGCCCGGACTGGATGATCACGGTGGGCGGGGTCAACCCGAACACCGGCGGGACGTACACCGGCGCCGGCAAGCCGGCCGACATCGCCGGGCTGGGCTCCGCCTACCCCAGCTCCTACAATGCGGGCACCGTGGGGAACCAGGGCTCGAACTTCAGCGGCACCTCCAACGCCGCGCCGCAGGTGGCCGGGATGTATGGCAAGGCCCTGTACGAGGCACGGCGGGCCCTGCCCGGGCCCAGCCGGGCCCAGGCCGCCGGGGTGATCGGCGTCCAGGATCCCGACGAGCGCCTGGGCGAAACGCCCTTCGCGTGCGGGTCCATCCGGCCTGGATGCGAGCTGGGCGACGGGGTGCTCACCGCCAAGGAGCTCCGGACCCGGCTGTTCCACGGCGCCAGCCACACACCGGTCGGCTGGGAGGTCGGCCTGACCGGTGGCCCGGCCGCGCCGGTGGTCGGCGAGGAGGAGTTCCTGGCCGAGGGCCACGGCACGTACTTCGGCAAGAAGAACGGCACCGCGGCCTACCTGGCCGAGGTGGAGCGGGTGGTCGGCCCCCTGGAGGGGCGGGCCGCGACCCTGACCCGTCCCACCGGTGAGCAGGAGTGGATGGTCGTGGACTCGTACTGCCGCCAGGAGATCTGGGGCGGTTGGGGCGACGGCTACTACGTGTCCGGCCAGACCCAGCTTCCGGGACCCACCCCGCCCGGCCCCATCCGAACCCTGCTCCAGAACACCTGCTCCCAGCTGTTCCCACCCGTGTAGCCACAGGAGGACGAGGGATGAACCGAGCGGTCCGCATGAGCGTTGGTCTGGCCATCCAGGTGCCCATGGACACGCGTCCGGGGCTGAAGGCCCTCCGAGCCGCTTATCCCACCGGTTCGGCCACCACCTCGCACCGGCCCTCGAAGCACGACTTGAGGTAGACCGCGTCTCCAGCGCCACCGGCCAGCGATGCCGAGAAGTCGTCGTTGGCGTCCAGGGCCAGAGCGTCGTAGGTGACCTCCCCCGCTGGCGTGCCGGCCGGGGCGATCCCGATGAACGCCTCCCGCGATGGGACCTGGTACGCGTCCTCCGCGAGCCACTCCACCAGGTCGTACACCGTGGCCTGGGACAGGACGGCCTGCGGCGTGACGTAGATGACCCCGCCGGCGTAATCGAACGGCTTGAGCGTGGCGCCCGCGGAGATCTCCTGCGTGTAGGAGGCCCCCATGGGCAGGAACACCCGCACCACGTTCCTCACGGGATCGAGATGGCCTGTGAGCCAGGCGATATGGGCACAGTTGTTGGTGACCCCCACGCCGCCCACAGAGATCAGGGCGCAGTTGCCGCGGAGCTGGAACGCCGCTCCCGCGTTCGTCACGTGCCCCTCCTGCTCGTCGGCCAGCGTGGAGGAGGCCACGTTGGTCAGCTTCGCCTGGAGGAGGTAGGTCTTCAGCGTGGGCCCGGACCCCGTGGTGAACCCCCACACGTACCGGACGCCCTCCGGCACGGACCCGCGGGGCTCCGGCAGGTCGCTGGTGTGGAACTCGAAGGCCAGCTGGTCGGCGTACGGGTCCGGCTGGAAGACCCGGGCACCCACCATGTCCAGCCCGGCCTGCGGGGCCGGCACCGGGGCGTCACCGGTGGCGTCCTCCGACAGCAGGGCCTTCCCGCTGTTCCCCCGGAAGCCCGCGTGGCCGGACACCTCGACCAGGCCGCCGGAAGCGGTGGCCGTCATCCGGCTCTGCCTGGGGTTGACGCGGGCGAAGAACAGCTCCTGGCTCCCGGGGCGGGTCTCGTTCCACAGGAGCTGGGCGCCCGTCTGGTCGTCGGCCACCAGGCCCTGGTAGTCCCCGTAGAAGCCCCTGTTGCCGCGGTCCAGCGGCAGGCCGACCCGGGGGTCGCTGTCCACGTCCGTGACCCGGTACTCGGCCCAGGTCTGCCCGCCGTCTCCGGAGCGGGCCGCGTAGACGTGGATCCGCATGTTGGCGGGGTCGTGCCTGCGGTCGAACCACATGGCCCACAGGTCGCCCTTGGCCGTGCGCGTGATCCACGGCTGGAACTGGTCCTGCTGGGTGTCGGTGCTGAGCGGCACGGGCGAGGACCAGGTGGTCCCGCCGTCCGTGGACGTGGAGCGCACCACGTCCACGTCGTTCCCCAGCTCGTTCCAGACCACGTGGATGGTCCCGTCGTCCAGGACGGCCGGCACGCCGATGACCAGCGGGCCCGACCGGATGTTCCCGTTGAGGGTGCCGGGGGGCGAGATGTTGGCGATGGGAGCCGGACGGGTGAACGTGCCCCCGTGGTCCGACGACTTCGTCAGGTACAGCACGTGGTTCGAGTAGTCGTGGAACACCACGTACACGGTGCCGTCTGGACCGACCACCGGCGTCGACGTCTGGTTCAGCGGTGAGCCGGTGATGCTGATGATCCTAGGTGAGGTCCAGTGGTCCCCGCCGTCGTACGAGGCCGAGAAGTACACGTTGTGGCAGGTCAGCACGCAGTTCAGGTAGGTCCACGTGGCGTACAGGAACCCGTCCGAGGGCCCGCCCGTCGCGTCAACCGTGATCCAGTTCTTGTCCGAGCCCGCGACGTAGGCCGCCCCGGGAGGGATGTGGGAGATCTCGATCGGCGGGTCCCAGGTCTTCCCCTTGTCGGTGGACCGGTACACGCAGATGCAGTTCTCCCCGGCGACCCCGGTCCCACCCACGTTGTAGCCGAGCCCCTGGTAGACCATGATCTGGACGTACACGTTCCCCCGGGCGTCGAAGGCCACCGAGGGATCGGTGGTGTTCCCGTACCCGAGCTGGGTCCAGGAGTTGTTGGGGTCGTCGCCTCCCAGCATCCCCTGGTCCTCCCAGGTCTTGCCTCCGTCCTCCGAGCGGTAGGTGCCCACCTTGAACCTGTACCCGTTGGGCCCTCCCTGGAGCGTGGAGAACATCTTCGACGCACCCACCAGGACATCCGGGTTCGTGGGGTCCTGGGCGATGGAGGGCTCGGAGTGGGCCAGCCACTGGTCGTCGGACACCCGGGCGTTCTCCCAGGGCCAGGTGTGCTCGGCGGCGGTGGACACCCCGGCCGATACGACGGGCAGCACCAGCAGGGTGATCAGGGTCAGCGCGCGAACCATGGTTCATCGCCTCCTCAAAGATCGGTCCTGAGGTTGGGGTTCGACACCCCGGCTCCGCATCCTTTGTGCGAGTGCACAAAGGATGCCCTCTGTGCGGGGACCCTACGGAGCCCCGTACACCTGGTTGCGGACCGCGTCGACCTGGGCGATCCAGGTGTCCACGTCCGTGCGAACGGGCATGGGGTCGGTGCCCAGGAGGACCCTGAGGGCACGCTCCTTGGCCCCCCGGTCCACGATCCCGTACCCCTGGTACATGAAGTACGCCGGGGTGGTCGGGTAGATCGCGTAGTCCCAGGTGGCCTTCTCGGCGTCGAAGGGGACCGGGTTGGCGTTCTTGACCAC
>DASWKD010000204.1:0-3616 GCA_036396815.1 Actinomycetota bacterium
CTACCGGCTATCAACGGCGACCTCCGATTTGCTCATTGCTCGAACGTGGCCTGCAGCTCGAGTGTTGTGACGACCCTCGACACGACCGTCGACGTCGAAGCCACCTCTGTCATGCTCGGCTCGGATGGGCTCCCGGTGGTCGTCTACTACGAAGGTCCCACGGACACTCTCAGGCTCGTCCACTGCTCGAACGTCCTGTGCACTCCCTATTTCCGGAGGAGATAACCAGCAAGGTCTCTCGCTAAGATTGCCGGGTGAGCTTCAAGAGGATCGTGGTCGGGACTGACGGCTCGGACACCGCGGCCGTGGCCGTGGCCCAGAGCCTGGGGCTGGCCCACCGCATCGGCGCCGAGGTGGTGGTGGTCACCGCGTACCCGAAAGGCGAAGGCGGGGACGCTTCCCCGGCCGAGGTGGCCCAGAGCGTGCTCCGCGACGTCCGCCGCCAGCATCCAGACGCGGCGATGGACACCCGGGCGGGTGAGGGAGACCCGGTGGACGTGGTCCTGAGCATGTCGGCCGAGACCGGGGCCGACCTGGTGGTGGTGGGCAACCGGGGCCTGACCGGCAAGCGTGTCCTCGGAGGGATCCCGGACCGGATCTCCCACCACGCGCCGTCCAGCGTCCTGATCGCCGACACGCGATGGGCGGCCATCCTGCCCACGGGCGCCGACCCGCACGCCCGCCAGGAGGTCGGCAAGATCCTGATCGCCACCGACGGCTCCCCCACCGCCGACGCCGCGGTGGACGCCGGGGCCGGGCTGGCCGCGGCCCTCGGGGCGGAGATCCTCCTTGTGTGCGTGAACGAAGAGTCCCACGCCCGGGCCGTGCTCCAGCGGACCGCTCACGGCCTGGAGGGAGGTCCGCCCATCCACCGGTTCGCCGTGGCCGGCGACCCGCCCACGCGGATCGTGGAGGTCGCGGCCGAGGCCAAGGCCGATCTCATCGTGGTGGGCAACAAAGGCATGCACGGGATGCGCCGGGTGTTCCTGGGCGGGGTCCCGAACTTCGTGTCGCACCACGCCGACCGGAGCGTCCTCATCGTCAAGACCACGTGACCGCGGGTACCATGAGGGTGTGAAGACAAAGACCGACTGTCCCCACGTGACGAGCAAGATGGCCGAGCCCGAGGGCGCCTCATGCCGCGAGTGCGGGAGCACCTACAACCTCCGGATGTGCACGGAGTGCGGGCACGTCGGCTGTTGCGAATCCCAGCGGGGCCACAACACGGCACACGCCCGGGCGGTGGGCCACCCGGTGATCAGGTCGCTCCCCCTCGGGGCATCCTCGTTCACGTGGTGCTACGAGTGCAACAGCTACGTGGAGACGGGCTAGAGGCGGTCGCGGAGGAGGCGCTGGGCCTCCTGCGGGTTGGCGGCGCCTTTCGACTTCTTCATCACCGCGCCGACCAGGAAGCCGATCACGCCGTCCTTGCCCGTGCGGAACTGCTCCACGGGGCCCGGGTTCTCGGCGATGACCTGGTCCACGATCCCCCCCAGCGCCGACTCGTCGGAGATCTGGGCCAGACCCTTCTCCCCCACGACCTGGGCCGCGGGGTTGCCGGTGGCAAACACCTCGGCCAGGACCTGCTTGGCGCCCGCGGTAGAGATCGTGCCGTCGGCCAGCAAGCGTGACAGGTCCGCGAGGTGCTGGGGGGTGACCTTGGCCCCGGCCAGGCCGACCTTGGCTTCGTTCAGGAGACCGGCCAGGTCGCCGGCCATCCAGTTCGCTGCGGTCCGGGGGTCGGCGCCCAGGCCCACGGTCTCCTCGTAGAACGGGGCCCACGCGGTGGACCCCACCAGGCGTGCGGTGGCCGGCTCCAGGCCGTAATCTCGCTCGAAGCGCTGCCGGCGGGCCGCCGGGAGCTCGGGAAGCTCGGAACGGAGGCGTTCGATCAGCGCCGCGTCAGGCTCCAGGGGAACCAGGTCGGGGTCGGGGAAGTAGCGGTAGTCGAAGGCCTCCTCCTTGGAGCGGAGCGTGGAGGTGGCGCCGCGATCCTCGTCCCAGTGCCGCGTCTCCTGGACCAGGGCCTCGCCCTTCTCCAGGGCGGCCACCTGACGCTCCGCCTCGTAGGTCAGGGCCCGCTCCACGCTGCGGATCGAGTTCATGTTCTTGATCTCGACCTTGGTGCCGTACTCAGGATGGCCCGCCGGCCGGAGGCTGACGTTCGCGTCGCACCGGAGGGAGCCCTCCTCCATGCGGACGTCCGACACATCGAGGGCCTGCAGGAGCTCGCGCAGCTCGCGGAGGTACGCGGCGGCCTCCGCCGGGGAGCGCATGTCCGGCTCCGATACCACCTCGACCAGCGGCACGCCGGCCCGGTTGAAGTCCTCCAGCGCGTACTCGGCCTCGGCGATGCGGCCGGTGGTCCCGGCGTGGGCGGTCTTGCCGGTGTCCTCCTCCAGGTGGACCCGGTTCATGCCCACCCGGCGGACCTCGCCGTCCACCTCCACGTCCAGGTGCCCCCCGGCCCCGATCGGGAGGTCGTACTGGCTGATCTGGTAGTTCTTCGGCATGTCGGGATAGAAGTAGTTCTTGCGATGGAAAAGGGAGTGCGCCGTCACCTCCGAGCCCAGGGCCAGGGCGATCTTCATCGTTCGCTCCACCGCTTCCCGGTTGGGGACGGGCAGGGTCCCCGGATGTCCCAGGCACACCGGGCACACGTTCGTGTTGGGCGGTGCGCCGAACGCGTTGACGCAGCCGCAGAACATCTTGGTGCGCGTGGACAGCTCCACGTGGCACTCCAGACCGATCACGGTCTCGTACGTTGTCATCGGCGGACCGCCAGGTAGTAGGCCCGCTCGCGGCGGAACAGGAAGTGGTCGCCCTCCCACCGCAGGGCCTGGAACCCGCCGGCCAGCCTCTGGTGCCGGCGGAGCTCCTTGCGCACGGCCTCCAGATCCGCCCCGGCCACCCGGGCCCAGTCGTCGTCCCGCCTGTCCTCGACCTGCCGCTCCTCCTCGCGCAGGTCGAAACCGGCCCCATCGAGCATGGCCTGGACCTGGGAGGGGGCCAGGATCCCCACGTGGGTGTAGTCGCGAGCCCGCTCCACCTCGTCCCGGGCCTGGCGGCGGGCGGGATGCTCGGGCCCGGCCATGTCGATCAGCAGGAACCGGCCCCCGGGGCGGAGGACACGGGCCGCCTCGGTCACGGCCTGCACCGGGTCCTCCAGGTGGTGGAACACGCTCCCGCAGGTCACCAGGGTGAAGGCTTCCTCCTCGAACGGGAGCCGGTGGGCGTCGGCCCGGATGCAATCCACGCCGTGGGTCCGGGACATGCACAGGTCGAGCATCTCCGGGGTCACGTCGGTGCCCACGCTGCGGGTGACGTGGGGACCGATCAGCCCGGCCAGGGTCCCCGGGCCGGTGCCCACGTCCAGGTGGAGGTCGTCGTGGTCGGGATCGGCCAGGCCCAGGACCAGGTCCGGGGGGTAGCGGCGGGTCTCGGCCTCGGCGTAGATGTCGGCCACCCGGCCGAACTGCCTGGCCACCGGGCGGCCGGTCACGCGGCCTCCGTCGCCAGCGCGGGGCGATCGGTGAACGCCAGGTCCTGCTCGAAGGCGTAGGCCGCGCGGAGCACGGTTTCCTCGTCAAGGAGCTTGCCGATCAGCTGGAGGCCG
>DASWKD010000205.1:0-4068 GCA_036396815.1 Actinomycetota bacterium
CGCAAGAAGCTCCTGGGCGACGTGGCCACCGTGATCTCCGATGCCCAGGTCAACATCCTGGAGGCCTCGACCACCACCGGGAAGGACCGCGTGGCTCGGTTCCGGTTCACGTTCGAGCTGGCCGATATCGCCCACCTGGACAGCATCCTCAAGGCGGTCCGCAAGGTGGACGGCGTGTTCGACGCCCGTCGCGTGGTCCCCGGCTGACGTGCGGGTCCTGGTCCAGCGGGTCGCCCGGTCGGAGGTCCGCGTGCGCGGCGAGGTGGTGGCCTCCGGTGGAGCCGGCTTCCTGGTCCTGGTGGGCGTGGGCCTGGGCGACGGGCCCGATCAGGCCCGGAAGCTGGCCGCCAAGCTGTACCACCTGCGGGTGTTCGAGGACCAGGGAGGGAAGATGAACCTGGCCCTGCCCGACGTGGGCGGGGAGGTGGTCGTGGTCCCGCAGTTCACGCTGTACGGGGACACGTCGGCCGGCCGCCGGCCCTCGTGGGTCAAGGCCGCGCCTCCCGACCGGGCCGAGGAGATGGTCGAGGCCTTCGCCTCGGCCCTGGAGGCGCTGGGAGCCGTCGTCCACCGGTCGGCCTTCCGCGAGCACATGGAGGTCCAGCTGGTGAACGATGGCCCCGTGACGCTCCTGCTGGAGGCCTGATCAGGTCGGGTCGTGCAGGCGCCGCCAGGCGGCGATGAACAGGTTACCCAGCACTCGGGCGCCGGTCGGGTAGGCGGTGATCGTGTCGGCCAGCTGGGCCAGCGGCGTTCCGAGCTTGACCGCGGGAACGGCCAGGTGGATGTACTCGGCGGCCCCCGGGGAGGCGGCGAAGGCCCCCACCACGCCCTCCCGCTCCCGGTCCACCACCAGGGCCACGTGTCCGGGCACCCCCCGGTGACCGTCCCGGTCCCCGTAGGTGGGCTCGATGGCGAAGCCGCGGGAGGTGACGGAGAAGTCCTGGGTGACCTCGAAGGCGTCGATGCCCCGCTCCCGGGCCTCCTCGACGGTCAGGCCGATGGCCGCGGCCTCGGGGTCGGTGAACGCTGTGCGGGGGATCGCGGTGAGGTCGGCCACGGCGTCCTGGCCCAGCGCGTTGCGGGCGGTGATGCGGCCCTCGTAGTCGGCCAGGTGGGTGAACTGCATCCCGCCGGCGGCGTCCCCGGCCACGTACAGGCCCCGTCCGATCCCCAGATGGTCGTCCGGCCGGGCCACGCCCTTCTCGTCGAGCGTCCCGCCGGCCTCCTCCACGCCCAGCTCCCGGAGGTCCGCGGGCCGGCGGCCCACCGCCACCAGCAGCTCGGCGCCCTCGACCGAGGATCCGTCCGAGAGATGCACCCGGCGCCCGGCCCCGCCCCGCTCCACCTTCTGGGCCAGGACCCCGGTCCGGAGGGTGACACCGTCCTCCTGGAGGGCCTCGGTCAGGATCCGGGAGGTCTCGGGATGGTCGCGAGGCATGATCCGGTCGGCGCCCTCCACCAGGGTGGTCTGGGCTCCGAACCGGGCGTACACCTGGGCCAGCTCCACCCCGATCGGGCCGCCGCCCAGGACCACGATGCTGGAGGGCATGTCGCGCAAGGACGTCCCGTCGTTGCTGGTCCAGAAGCCCGCGTCCTGCAGGCCCTCGATCGGAGGGATGACCGGCACGGAGCCGACCGCGGCGATCACGCTTCCGGCCTCCAGGGTCCGGAGCCGCTCGCCATCGGCGGTGACCTCAACCCTGCCCGGGGCCACGATCCTGGCCGCCCCCCGGACGATCTCCGCGCCGGCGCCCTCCACCATGCGCACGTGGGCGGTGTCGTCGGGGTGGTCGAGATGCTCGCGGGAGATCATCCAGTCCCGGCGGTCCGAGGCCCGGTCCCAGGGGTAGTCGGCGCCGATGGCCCGGCGGTGCGCGGAGTCCAGGAGGGCCTTGGCCGGCAGGCACGCCCAGAAGCTGCAGATGCCGCCCACCAGGTCCCGCTCCACCAGGGCCACCCGCCCCCCCAGCTGGGCGCTCAGGGTGGCCGCGCCCTCGCCGGCGGCCCCTCCGCCGATCACGATCACGTCGTGGGCCATCCCCCGCTCCTTCCCCTCGTCCCGTTGTAGAACCGCCGGTCCGACCATATGCTTCCCGGAGACGAGGAGAGGAGGGTCGTGACCGCCACCCAGAAGCGCTGGACGCTGATCGCCGTGATCCTCGGGTCGGGGATCGTGTTCCTCGATACCTCGGTGGTCAACCTGGCACTGAAGCAGATCGTCGAGGACCTGCCGAGCCCGGTCTTCCGGCTGGCTCCGCTCGAGGCTCAGGCCTATGTGACCAACGGATTCCTCATCACCCTGTCCGCCCTGCTGATCCTGGGTGGCGCGCTGAACGACTTCCACGGCCGCAAGAAGATGTTCGGGTACGGGTTGGCCGGCTTCCTGCTGACGTCCCTCCTGTGCGGGCTGGCACCGAACATGGAGCTCCTGATCGTGTTCCGCATCCTCCAGGGTGCGGCGGGTGCGCTGGTGGTGCCCGGATCCCTGGCCATCATCACGTCCAGCTTCGAGGGCGAGGAGCAGGGCCGGGCCTTCGGGATCTGGGCCGGCGCCTCAGCGGCGACCACGATCATCGGGCCGTTCGTCGGCGGGGTGCTGGTGGATTTCGTCTCCTGGCGGGCGGCGTTCCTCCTCAACGTGCCCCTCCTGCTGATCGCCATCTGGGCCACGTTCACCCACGTCCCGGAGAGCCGCGACGAGGAGGCCACGGGCCATTTCGACTGGGTGGGCTCGCTGGTGGTCATCGTGGCCGTGGCCGGCCTGGCGTTCGGGACGATCCGGGGCCAGCAGCG
Source organism: Actinomycetota bacterium (assembly GCA_036396815.1). Lineage (GTDB taxonomy): Bacteria > Actinomycetota > UBA4738 > UBA4738 > CALAEC01 > DASWKD01. The sequence continues at coordinate 2,797 of DASWKD010000205.1, forward strand.
CCAGTGGCAGGACGCCACGGCGTACGTGGCCCTCGGGGTCGGCGCGGCCGCGGCTATCACCTTCCCGTTCCTGATGCGGATGACCCGGAACCCGCTGGTGCCGCTGAAGCTGTTCGCTTCGAGGAACTTCACAGTGACGAACCTGTCCACGTTCGTGATCTACGGGGCGCTGTACGTGACGATCACGTTCCAGGGACTGTTCCTGATCGCCACGCTTGGCTACTCGGAGCCCGCCGCGGGGATCGCCGGGATCCCGGGGACGCTCCTCCTGACGCTGTTCTCCACCCGGTTCGGCCGCCTGGCCGCCAGCCGCGGCCCGAGGCGGTACATGGTGTGGGGCCCGGCCATCATGGCCGTGGGTCTGCTGCTGCTTGCGCGGGTGCCGTCCACGAGCGAGCCGTGGGTCCTGGGGACCAGGGCCGGGCAGTCGCTGTTCCCGCCGGCCAGCTACTTCATCGACTTCCTGCCCGCCCTGCTGGTGTTTGGCGCCGGGCTGATGGTCATGGTCGCCCCCCTGACGACGGCTCTCATGACCTCGATCCCCAAGCACAGCTCCGGCGTGGCCTCGGCCATCAACAACGCCATCTCCCGGGTGGGGTCGCCGCTGATCACGGCGGTGATCTTCGTGGCCGTGGTGTCCAGCTTCTACGGCTCGATCCAGGACCGGGTGCCGGGCGCGGACACGTCGTCGGCGTCCTTCCGCCAGGAGGTGGCCCCGCTGAACGCCCAAACCGCTCCTGAGGACGTCAAGGACGCGGCGCGCGAGGCGTCCACGGATGCGTTCCACCTGGCCATGCTGGTGGCGGCGGGGCTGATGCTGGCCGGGGCGAGTATCAACCTGCGGATCGACAACCGGCAGGCCCTCGAGCACCCTGGGGAAGCTGAGGCCGCGGAGGAAGAGGGCAGGCCGGCGCTGGCCCCGGCCCCATCCTGCGTGGTGTGCGGGGAGGACATCACCGCGCCGCACGACCACTGACGTGGGGCACCTCCAGCTCCTGGACTGGCGGCGGCGGGTATTCGAGCTGTATCGGGAGGTCCGAGGCATGCACGATCCGAAGGATGCCTGGGAGCTCTGGCGCGGGATCCGAGGGGAGCTGTTCGTGTCCCATCCCGAGTCGCCCATCCCAGAGGAGGATCGGAAGGGGTACAGGGGACCCTTCCACTACGAGTACGATCCCGCCGCCCGCACCGTGGCCGGCATCCATCCCCTTCCCTCCGAAACCGTCGAGGTTCGGGGGAGCGATGGATCGGCCTATCAGATGACCCGGTTCG
>DASWKD010000206.1:0-4294 GCA_036396815.1 Actinomycetota bacterium
TCCCGGCACCCCGGGCGGCCGCCTCGGGCCGGTCCTCGAGCAGACCCGAGACGTCGGGGAGCACGTCCACGGGGAGGGCGTCGTGGTCCAGCAGGTCGGCCCGTGTGGCGGCCCCGGACAGCACCACCACCGCGTCCAGCCCGGCGGCCGCCGCCCCCGCAACGTCGGTCTCCAGGCGGTCGCCGACCATCAGGGCCCGAGCCGTTCCGGCCCGCTCCAGGGCCGCCTCGAACAGCGGCCGGTGCGGCTTGCCGGCCACCTCGGCCCGGACCCCGGTGGTGGCCTCGATCACACCGAGCAGGGCCCCGGTGCCGGGCCACAGCTCTCCTCCGGGGGCCGGGTAGGACCGGTCGGCGTTGGCCGCGAACAGCGGCGCCCCCCGCTGGACCAGCAGCCCGGCCCGTCGCAGGCGGTCGAAGTCCGCGGACCGGTCCCAGCCCACCACGACCGCGGCGGCTCGTTCCGCGTCGGGAGCGCTGAGCCGGAGGCCGGCCTCCTCCAGGGCCCGGCGGAGGCCGCCCTCGCCCACCGCGAACACCTCGGCCCCCTCCCCCACCCGCCGGCGGACCATCGGCGCGACGGCCTGGGCCGAGGTCACCACGTCCCCCGGCTCGGCCTTGACCCCCATCGAGGTCAGCGTGTCCACGACCTGCTCCGGAGTGGGAGCGGAGTTGTTGGTCACGAACACCACTCGCCCGCCGCGGTCCCGGAGACCGGCCACAGCTTCCGGGGCGCCGGGGATCGCCTCGTGGCCCCGGTACACCACGCCGTCCAGGTCCAGGAGGAACGCGGCGTACCGGTCGGCCAGGGCGTTCACGCGGTGAGACGCTCCAGCGCCTCCCGGTACTCGTCGCGGGGCCGCATGGCCACGGCCAGCCGAAGGTGGGCGATGGCCCGGGTCCGCTCCCCGGTGCGCTCGCACGACAGGCCCAGCCCGAAATGCGCGTAGTCGTTGACGGGGTCCAGGGCCACGGCCTTGGCGAACTCCCGGCGGGCCCGGGCCCATCGGCCGGTCATGTACAGGGCCCGGCCCAGGGCCTCGCGGATGGAACCTTTGTCCGGTTCCTTCAGCTTGGCCCGCTCCAGCAGCATCACGGCCTGGTGGGGGTGCCCATCCGCCAGGAAACCACCGGCCCGCTCGACCAGCGTGTACGCCGATTCGCTCATCGTCCCTCCGGTGTCCTATAACCCTTGCGTGCCGGAGATCGCTCCCTTCGACGGGCTGCTCTACGATCCCTCGGTCGGTGACCTGGCCGCGGTCACCGCCCCGCCGTACGACGTGATCCTCCCCCACGACCTGGCCCGCTACCAGCGGCGCGAGCACAACATCGCCCGGGTGGACCTGGGCGACGAGGGCCCGCACGACCAGTATAGGTCGGCCGGCGGTTTGCTCCGCCGGTGGCGGGAGGAAGGCGTCCTGGCGCCGGTGGGCCAGCCCTGCGTCTATCCCTACGAGATGCGGTTCGTGTACCGGGCCCGGGAGCGGGTGGTCCGCGGGGTGATCGCCCAGGTGGCCCTGGAGCCGTTCGGGGAGGGCATCATCCCCCACGAGCGAACCATGCCCGGGCCCGTGGAGGACCGCCTGGCCCACCTCCGGGCCACGGCGGCGAACCTGGCGCCGCTGTACGCCGTGGCTCGGGGGCCCTGCGACCCGCAGACCGCCCTCCTGGACCGCGTCGCGGGACGTCCGCCGGACCGGGAGGTCCGCGACGAGGAGGGCGTGACCCACCGCCTGTGGATCGAGCCCGGGGACGGTGGCCTGACGGAGTGGTACCAGGGCCAGGCCCTGCTGATCGCCGACGGCCATCACCGGTACCAGACCGCCCTGGCCCGCCGGGAGGAGATGGCGGGACGTCCGGGGCCGTGGGACGAGGTGATGATGCTCATCGTGGACGCCGCGGTCGAGCACCCGCCGGTCCTTCCCATCCACCGCGTGCTGACCGTGTCGCCGGTGCCGGACCTCCCGTTCGACCGCGTCCGGGACCTGGGCGAGGTCCTGGCCTGGCTGCCCGACGACGACCTCCGGGTGGGGGCCTGCTACCGGGAGGACGGGGACCTGGTCCATCTCATCGGCCGGGTGGAGGGTCAGCCCCCCACCGTGGCCGCCCTCCACCACACCCTCCTGGACGGGATGGAGGGGCTCGAGGAGGTGGCCTTCGTCCACGACCCCGCCCTGGCCGAGGAGATGGTCCACACCGGGGCCCGGGACGTGGCCCTGTTCCTCCCCCCGGCCCGCGTCGAGCACGTCCGTGCCGTGGTCGAGACCGGAGGACGCCTGCCCGAGAAGTCCACCTACTTCTGGCCCAAGCCCCGGACCGGGATGGTGATCCGCTCAATAGCCTGAACCGGACGAACCGGACACACCGCCTATGGCCCCTTCGGAGGCAGGAATCGGGCTCCGGGCGTCCAACATATCTAGTGCGGGGTGGCCCGAGCGTCCACGGGCGGGAGGCATGGATAGGCTACTTCGCGGTAGGATTTCCGGATGAGGATGGATTGAGGAGTGGATCCGACATGAGCCATCGACGCGCGTTCCTTTCCCTGTTGGTCCTGGGTGGGGTCCTCATGGGCCCGGGCCTGCCCGCCCAGGCCGCCTCCCGCTCCGTGCCCGTCCAGGGCACGAACTGGTTCTGGACGAACCAGCAGCGACCGGCCCCGTCCGACTTCGGGGTGACCTGCCCCGACGGCGCCCCCGCCTGCCCCGACCAGCGGTTCGGGGGAGCCAACACCCACGAAGTGGGAGCCCTCCCCGTCATGGTGACCAAGGGGGAGGACGAGAAGATCTCCTCGATCCTGTTCAACCTCCAGGGGATCCTCCCGTTCCAGGGAGCGGTGATCAACACGTTCACGTTCTCTATCATCGAGAGCCAGGATCCCCGTGACCGCGCTCAGACCGTGGACGTCACCGGGCACAAGGTTCAGGCCTGCCTGATCACGGAGGTGTGGACCCCCTCGGAGGATGGAGCCGATGAGATGGGGGACGCTCCGAACTTCGATGCGGGGAACTGCGTGGACGGGACCCGCAAGCCGGATGCCAACCCGCCCCGGTGGGACTTCGTTGTGACCAACATGGTGGCCACCCAGTGGGGCCAGGGACCGTCGAGCGCCTTCGGCGTGATGCTGGTCGGGAACAAACCCGAGAACTCCCAGGAGAGCTGGCAGATCGTGCTCAAGGGCTCCCGGCGAGACGATGCCACGACGGCTGGCGTGAACGAGGCTAAACAGAACCAGGGCAACATCAAGGCGTCGATCGACTACACGCCCAACGCCGCGCCCAGCTTCGCCACCGGGGGCGTCGGGGACTTCTCGAGCCCCAGCTCGGGCTTCGGGTTCGGGGACACGGGCTTCGGGACCACTCCCACGAGCGGGTCGACCTTCCCGGGCACCACCAACCCGGCCGCTCCCACGGCTCCCGGCACGTCTCCCGTGGCCGCCGGCGCTCCGGCCCCGCCGGCTCCGGCCATGCCCGGCTACTTCTGGCTCCTGATCCCCGCCGGCCTGATGGGACTGTCGCTGGTCCGGCACACGGTCCTGGAGCCGCTCCCCGGCAAGCGGCCGGATGGCGTGGTCGCCCTGATCCGACGGCACAACGCGGCGCGCCTTGGCCGGCCCCTGTCCCCCGACGCGGCCGGAGCGCTGGTGGCCCTTTCCGGGATCTTCCGCCACGCCGGCCTGCGGATCCGCAGCCTGGCTCGCCGAGTGCTCCGCGGAGGCAGGAGACGATGATGAAGACACGCGCCCTGGCCATCCTGTCCGTGCTCGCCCTGCTGGCCGTGGCCTGCGGCCAGAAGCCCGGGGTCCACGCCCGCGGTGTGGCCCAGGGGCTAACCGGCATCCCCGGGGCCGGGACCGGGGCGGTGTTCGACCCGGAGACCGGTCAGTACGTCGATCCCACCACCGGACAGGTCGTGGACCCGGGCACAGGGACGGCGGTGGGCGGGACCACTACCGCTCCTGCCGCGGGGAACCCGGGTGGAACGTCCACCGGAGCGGGCGCGGCCAGCGCGGGATCCGTAGGTAAGGAGATCGTGATCGGCCTGCACGCCCCGGTCACCGGTGCGGCCCCTGTCCGGTCGGACTCCTTCAATACCGGCAAGGACCTGTACTGGAACTTCGGTAACAAGGGCAAGAAGGTCACGGTGCACGGGCGGACCGTGAAGGTCGTGTTCCGCGATGACCGATACAACCCCTCCACGGCTCGGGCCAAGTGCCAGGAGCTGGCCGAGGGGGAGAAGGCCTTCCTGCTGATCGGCGGGGCCGGGACCGACCAGATCAAGGCCTGCGCCGACTACGC
>DASWKD010000207.1:0-4024 GCA_036396815.1 Actinomycetota bacterium
GTCACACGGCCCGGCGCATAGAGCTGGCGTCGAGACATTCGTTCGAGGGATGGGTCGAGCGTACCTTCCGCCTCGGCGGGGTCCGATCCAGGGTCGTCCGGCGGTACAGGTCACCCGGACACCTGTACCAGGGCTACATCGATGGCGCGGACTTCCTCATGAGGTACGAGCGCCTCCAGGACGACTTCGATCAGGCCCTTCGACACGTCGGGATCGATCGGCCGATCGAGATCCCTCAGACCAACGTCACGGCCGGTCGGCACCCTGATCACCGCTCGTACTACACGCCCAGGGCCCGAGCGATCGTCGAGAAGGTGTTCGAACCCGATCTCGAGCGGTTCGGGTACTCCTTCTAGCTACCTCAAGGGAGATCCGATCGTCATGAAGATCCTGCACATCGTGGCCACGGGGGAGCGGCGAGGGGCCGAGGTGTTCGCCTCGGACCTGGTCGCCGCCCTGGCCGGGGAAGGGATGGAGCACCGGGTGGCCGTGCTGCGCCCACCGGGCCCGCCGCCGGGCGTGTACGACCCCCCGGCGGCCACCCTTCCCTCCGCGGGGTGGCACCTGCCCGGGGTCCGGATGGACCCCAAGACGGCCAGGGCCCTGCGCCGAACGGTGGCCAGGTGGCGTCCCGACGTGGTCCAGTCCCACGGGGGCGAGCCGCTCAAGTACGCGCTGGCGGCCACGGCCGGGCACAGGGTGCCGGTGGTGCACCGCCGGATCGGGTCCGCGCCCCGCTGGATCCTCCGGGGTGCCCGGCGGCGGGCCCACGGCTTCCTCCTGCGCCGGACGGCTCGGGTGATCGCGGTGGCCGACGCCGTTCGCCGGGAGACGCTGGCTGCGTTCGGGCTCTCCCCCGGCGGGGTGGTGACCATCCCCAACGGGGTCGATCCTGGCCGGACCCGGCCCCGGCGGGACCGGGCGGCGGTGCGCCGCTCGCTGGCGATCGACCAGGACGCGCCGGTGGTCGTGACCCTGGGCGCTCTGACCTGGGAGAAAGACCCCGGCGCGCACCTGGATATCCTGGCTCACCTGGCCGACGACCAACCAGGCTTGGTCCACCTGTTCGCCGGCGACGGTCCCCTCCGGGTGGAGCTGGAGGCTCGGGCGGCGCGCGAGGGCCTGGACCGGCAGGCGCGCTTCCTGGGCAGCCGGTCGGACATCGGCGACCTTCTGGGGGCGGCCGACGTGCTGCTGTTCGCCAGCCGCCCCGACGGGATGGAGGGCATGCCGGCCAGCCTGATCGAGGCCGGCATGGCCGGGCTCCCCACCGTAGCCTACGGCGTAGGTGGCGTGGACGAGGTCATCGTCGACGGGGAGACCGGCTACGTCGTCCCCCACGGCGACACAGCCGGTCTGGCCGCGGCCGTCCGGAAGCTCCTGGCGGATCACGCACTGCGGGCCTCGCTGGGCGACGCGGCCCGGCGGCGGTGCGCGGCGCGCTTCGACATCGCTGCGGTGGCCCCGCGGTACCTGGACGTCTACCGAGAGGTGCTCGAACGGTGAATCGCATCCTCCATCTGATCAAGGGCCTGGGCCGGGGCGGCGCCGAGCAGCTCCTGCTCAGCGAGGCTCCCTACCTCGACCGCGCGCGTTTCGACTACCGCGTCGCCTACCTCCTCCCGGAGAAGGACGCCCTGGTTCCGGAGCTGGAGGCGGCCGGGGTCCCGGCCATCTGCCTGGACGGGTCGAGCGGGTTCGCCTGGGTGGCCCGGCTCCGGGCGCTGGTCCGCGGCCAGGGCATCGACCTGATCCACTCCCACTCTCCGGTGGCCGCGGTCGGAGCCAGGCTGGCCTTCCCCGGACGTCGGCGGCCCCGCCGGGTCTACACCGAGCACAACGTGTGGGAGCGGTACCATCGGCTGACCTACTGGGCCAACCGGCTGACCTTCCCCCGGAGCGACCACGTTTTCGCGGTGTCCGACCACGTGCGCGATTCCCTGCATGTGCGCGACGGCACGCCGCCGGTGGAGACGCTGTACCACGGCATCGACCCCGCCGTGGTGTCCACGTGGGTCGCGCCCAACGGCATCCGTGACGAGCTGGGCATCCCCGCCGACGCGCCGGTGGTGGGCACGGTGGCCAACTTCAAGGCCCACAAGGGCTACGACGTCCTGCTCCGGGCGGCCCTTCGGGTCCGGGAAGAGGTGCCCGACGTGCGGTTCGTGAGCGTGGGCCGGGGTCCCCTGGAGGCCAGCGTGCGCCGGCAGGCCCAGCACCTGGGCCTGGACGGCACGGTGGTCTTCGCGGGGTTCCGGGACGACGCTCCCCGCGTCGCGGCCACCTTCGACCTGTTCACGATGGCCTCGGTGCACGAAGGGTTGTCCATCGCCCTGATCGAGGCTCTGGCCCTGGGCAAGCCGGCCGTTGTCACCGAGGTGGGCGGGCTCCCGGAGGTCGTGCAGCACGGGCGCCAGGGGTTCTTGGTCCCGCCGGCGAACCCCGAGGCCCTGGCCGCGGCCATCGTACGCCTGCTCCGCGATCCGGCCCTTCGGTTCCTGTTCGGCGACGCCGCTCGCCGCCGGGCCGCGGACTTCGACATCCGCCGGGCCGTCCGGCGCTACGAGGACCTGTACGGGGAGATCCTGGCATGAGCGTCCAGGTGGCCTACGACGTGCGGCCCTACCGCGACGACGACCTGGAAGCCGTCCTCCGGCTGCTGTCTGAGGCCATGGGCGGGGGCCCCACGGGCCGCCGGACCGAGGAGTTCTTCCGGTGGAAGCACCTGGAGAACCCCTTCGGCCGCTCAGCCATGCTCCTTGGCGTGGCCGGGGAGCGGGTCATCGGGCTCCGGGCCTTCATGCGCTGGACCTTCGAGACGCCGGATGGGAGCGTTCCGGCGGTCCGGGCCGTGGACACGGCCACCCACCCCGACTTCCAGGGCCGGGGGGTGTTCACTCGGCTCACGCTGGCCGCGCTCGAGGAGCTCCGCCAGGAGGTGGCCTTCGTGTTCAACACGCCGAACGAGAAGAGCCTTCCCGGCTACCTGAAGATGGGCTGGAGGGTGGCGGGCAGGCTCCCGGTGCGGGTGATCGTGCGTCGTCCCCTCCGAGGAGCGCTGTCGCTGCTGGGTCGGCCAGCAGGAGCACGGGTGGAGGCCACCGACGTCGGGGCCCCGGTGGACCAGGCTCTGCCCCGGGCCGCGGCGCTGGCCGGAACCCTGCCACCGGTCACCGCGTTCCGGACCCCCAGGACGGAACCCTACCTCCGCTGGCGCTACGCGCGGCCCCCGAACCTCACGTACAGGGCGCTGGAGAACCACGACGGGCTGGCCATCTTCCGGATCCGGGCCCGCCGGGGCCTGCGCGAGGCGACGGCGGCCGAGGTCCTGGACGGGCCCTCCCCGCGGACCCGCCGGCTCCTTCACGCGACGGGCCGGGCCGTCGGCGCGGACCACGTCTCGGCCCTCCGCACGTGGGCCCCCACGCCGGGACTCAGGGTCCCGGGGAGCCCGGTGTTGGCCGTGCACCCCCTGGACCTGGATCCGGGCCTCGATCCGCTGGATCTTCGCTCGTGGGCCGTGAGCCTGGGCGACATGGAGCTGTTCTGATGACCGACACCTCGCACGGGCAGCCGAACCTGGGCGTGGCCGCCGTGGTCGGCGTGGTGCTCGTTGGCCTGCTGGCGGCCACCGCACTGCTGCTGATGGAGTTCGGAACCACGGAAGCATGGACGGCGATGATCATCGGCCCGGCCCTGTTCGTGGTGACGATCCCCATGCTGCTCCGGCAGGCCACCAGGGAGAACGACCGGCGGCTGGTGTGGATCCTGATCGCCGCCCTGTTCATGAAGCTCGTCGGCTCGGCCATCCGGTACTACGTCACCTTTGAGGTCTACGAGCGGGCCGATGCCACTGGCTACCACGACTGGGGCGTCGAGCTCTACGAAGGGTTCCGCCAGGGCAACTTCTCTCATCCGTTCGACCAGCTGGTCGGGACCAACTTCATCCGCTACTTCACCGGGCTGGTGTACGCGGCCATCGGGCCCAGCAGGCTGGGAGGCTTCCTGATCTTCTCATGGCTGG
>DASWKD010000208.1:0-4898 GCA_036396815.1 Actinomycetota bacterium
TGGAGGTCCGGGACCTGACCGTGCACTTCCCCACGGGCGACGGCCTGGTCAAGGCGGTGGACGGGGTCTCGTTCACCGTGGAGCAGAGCGAGACCCTGGGCGTGGTGGGGGAGTCGGGCTCGGGGAAGAGCGTCACGTTCCTCACCGTCATGGGTCTGGTGGGGCGCAAGGAAGCCCGCATCTCCGGAGAGATCCTGTTCCGGGGGACCAACCTCCTGGAGGCGTCCAACGACACCATGCGGACGGTGCGGGGCAAGCAGATCAGCATGATCTTCCAGGACCCCATGACCTCCCTCCATCCCTTCTACCGGGTGGGGGACCAGGTCGTGGAGATGATCCGGTCCCACCAGAAGGTGCCGAAGCGGGACGCCAGGAACCAGACCGTGGAGATGCTCCGCCGAGTGGGGATACCCCGGCCCGAGGAGCGAGCCCGGCAGTTCCCACACGAGTACTCGGGCGGGATGCGCCAGCGGGCCATGATCGCCATGGCCTTGGCACTGAACCCGGACCTGCTGATCGCCGATGAGCCCACCACCGCCCTCGACGTCACGGTCCAGGCCCAGATCCTGGACCTGATCGACCGCCTGAAGGATGAGTTCGGGGCGGCCGTGGTCCTGATCACCCACGACCTGGGCGTGGTGGCCGAGCACTGCGACGACATCCAGGTCATGTACGCCGGCAAGATCGTGGAGAAGGGCACCCGCGACGACATCTACTACGGAGCCCATCACCCCTACACGTGGGGCCTCCTCCAGTCCATCACCCGGATCGACCAGCCCAAGGAGGAGCGTCTCCGCCCCATCCGCGGCCTCCCCCCGTCCCTGATCCACGTCCCGCCCGGCTGCGCGTTCCATCCCCGGTGCCCCCACGTGATGGACGTGTGCCGGGTCGAGGTTCCGCTCCTGCTGGCCGCCGACGGCGCCCACGCCTCCGCCTGCCATCTGCCCCTGACGGAGAAGGAGCGGATCTTCGCCGAGGAGGTGGCCACCCGGACGTGAGCGTCACCGACCAGGCCCCGGGCCCCGCCGCCCCTGCCAGCATGGACGGGGAACCCCTCGTCCGCCTGGTGGGGGTGAAGAAGCACTTCCCCATCACCCGGGGCATCATCTTCCAGCGGCAGGTGGGACAGGTGCACGCGGTGGACGGCATCGACCTGGAGGTCCGACCCGGCGAGACGCTGGGCCTGGTGGGGGAGACGGGGTGCGGCAAGTCCACCACCGCCCGGCTGATCACCCGCCTCCTGGACGTCACCGAGGGCCAGGTCCTGTTCCAGGGCCGGGACATCACCACCGTCCGGGGCCGGGAGCTCCAGGGCCTGCGCCGGGAGATGCAGCTCATCTTCCAGGATCCCTATGCCTCCCTGAACCCCCGGAAGCCGGTGGGGAGCATCATCGGCGCGCCGTACCGGATCCACGGCACCACGCCGAAGGACAAGGTCAAGGCCGAGGTCCAGCAGCTGATGGAGCTGGTCGGGTTGAACCCCGAGCACTACAACCGGTTCCCCCACGAGTTCTCGGGCGGCCAGCGCCAGCGCATCGGGGTGGCCCGTGCCCTGGCCCTGCGTCCCAAGCTGATCGTGTGCGACGAGCCCGTGTCGGCCCTCGACGTCTCGATCCAGGCTCAGATCCTGAACCTCTTGGAGGACCTCCAGGAGGAGTTCAACCTGACCTACATCTTCATCGCCCACGACCTGTCGGTGGTGAAGCACATGAGCGACCGCGTGGCCGTCATGTACCTCGGAAAGATCGTGGAGGTCGCTCCGGGAGATACGTTGTACCGCAACCCGAAGCACCCCTACACCGGGGCCCTGCTGTCATCGATCCCCATCCCGGATCCCCGGCTGGCCGCGCAGAAGAAGCGGATCGTGCTGGAGGGGGACGTCCCCTCCCCGATCGACCCGCCCTCGGGGTGCCGCTTCCACCCCCGGTGCCCCCGGGCCAAGTTCCCGGTGTGCAAGGAGGAGGAGCCTCAGCTCCTGCCGCACCACCGAGGCCAGGTGGCGGCCTGCCACTTCCCGCTGGAGGATCGGGCCGTGATAGAGTCTCAGGCCTGATGCTCAACGCGACCATCATCGTCCTCCACATCCTGGCCACCGTCCTGCTGATCCTGTTCGTCCTCCTGCACGCGGGGAAGGGCGGCGGGCTCTCGGACATGTTCGGAGGCGGGGGAGGCCTGTCCGGGGGGACCGCCGTCGAGCGGAACCTGGACCGGCTCACGGTGGTCACGGCCGCCGTCTTCTCCCTGACCACGTTCTGGCTCGCCTGGAAGTGGGTCTAGGGCTCATCCCCTGAGCGTCTCACGCCTCCGCCGCATCCTGATCCCGGGGATGGTGGTGGTCTCTGCCTGCACCGCCCTTCCCACCGATGGGCCGCCCCGGGGCGGGCCGGGCGGCACCCTCCCCTCGTCCCTGCGGATCGGGCTGACCTCCTCCGGCAGCCTCGATCCGCGCGAGGTGGACACCCCCGAGTCCCTGCTGATGGCGGATCAGATCTTCGACGGCCTGATCGCCTACGACCCCTCCACCGGAGCGGCCATGCCCTCGGTGGCGGAGCGGTGGGACGTCCTGGACGACGGCCGGCGGTTCACGTTCCACCTCAGGGAGGGCCTGACGTTCCACGACGGCACCCCGGTGGCCGCCGACCGCTTCGTGTACGCCTGGAACCGGGTGGCCGACCCGGGCCGCCCCTCCCCGTACGCGTTCCTCCTGGAGCACGTGGAGGGGTACCGCGCCTTCCACGTCACGCTGGAGGCCACCGAGCTGACCGGGGTCCGGGCCACCGGCCCCACCACCCTGGAGGTCACCCTGACCCGGCCCTGGCCGGACTTCGTGGCCGTGCTGGGCCACCCGGCCCTCTCGCCGCTCCCGGTGGCCGCCGACGAGGGGGCCTACTCCCTCCAGCCGATCGGCAACGGCCCGTACCGGGTGACCGCTCAGGCCGCCCCGGGAACCCCGGTGTCCCTGGAGCGGTACGAGGGCTACCTGGGGCCCTCGCCCTCGGTTACCCAGGCCGTGTTCACGTTCCACGCCACGCCCGAGGAGGCCTGGCCCCGGTTCCTGTCCGGCGACCTGGACGTGGCCCCCATCCCCGGCGCCGTGCTGACCGACGCCCTGGGCACCTACGGTGACCGGGGAGCGGGGCCGGTGGGTCGGGTCCTGTCGTGCGGCTTCAACCAGCGGATAGCCCGCCTGCGAAGCGCCGACCTGCGGGAGGCGTTCTCGCTGGCCATCGACCGGGAGGCCCTGGTAGAGGCGGTGTACGGTGGCCTGGCCGAGCCCGCCGCATCCCTGGTCCCGCCGGGGATCCCCGGGCACCAGGACCGGGCCTGCGGGTCGGGGTGCCGCCTGGACCGCGACCGCGCTGCCGGCCTGGTCGAGGGCCTGCCCGAGGATGCCCGGCGGGTCGGCCTGGACTACAGCGAGTCGGCGGTGGGAGACAAGCTGGCCGACGCCCTGGCCGAGCAGATGGCCCAGGTCGGGCTGGAGCTGGTCCCTCGGGCCCACGACGAGGCCTCCCTGGAGACCCTGGTCCGCGACGGCAAGCATGAGCTGTTCTGCGTGGTGTGGGTGGGGGACTACCCCCGCCAGCAGGCCTTCCTGGAACCGCTCCTGTACACCGACGCCGCCGACAACCACGCCGCCGTGTCGGATGAGGGGCTGGACGATCTCCTCGACCAGGCCCGGAGCGCCCAGGACCCGGGGCGTCGGGAGGCCCGGTACCAGGAGGCCGAGCGGGTCGCGCTCGACGACCTGGCCGTGGTCCCCCTGGCCTGGTTCCGGGCCCGGTACGCGATGAAGCAGTACGTCGACGGCTTCGTCCTCGATCCGTTGGGAGGTTTCGATGTGGCCCGCCTCCGGATCGCCGGCTAGGCTCGTCGCCCTGGCCCTGGCGGCCGCGGCGTGCACCGCGGCCCCTGAGCCGCGGCCGGTCCCGCCCACCACGCCGCCGCCCGCCGGCGTGATCCGTCTCGGCTACCCCTCGGAGCCGAGGAGCCTGAACCCGATCGAGGCCCGGGACCCGGCGTCCCGGGACATCCTTCGGGCCGTCCTGCCCTCGTTCTTCACCGTGACCCCCGACCTCCGGTACCGGCCGGCCCTGCTGGCCGAGGAGCCCAGGGTCACGTCCACCGAGGACCGCATGGAGGTGGCCTTCCGGATCCGCGACGGCGCCCGGTGGAGCGACGGCACACCCATCACCGTGGACGACGTGGCCTTCACCTGGCAGGTGATGCGGGATCCGGACCTGGACGTCCGGGTGGGCGACGGGTTCGAGAAGGTCCTCGGCGTGGAGCGGGACGGCCCCACCCGGGGCCGCCTGGTCCTCCGCCCGCCGTACACGGGGTGGCGGGACCTGTTCTCGGCCGGCCGGTTCGTCCTTCCCCGCCAGGCCTCGACCGGGTCCGTGGCCGGGTGGGACCAGGGCCCTCCGGTCAGCGGGGGCCCGTTCGCCATCGCCGGGTGGACCCGGGGTCTGTCGGTCCGGCTCCGGGCCAACCCCATGGCCCCGGGCGGCCCGCCCCGGGCGGCGGGGATCGACGTGACCTTCGTCCCGGACCCGACCACCGCGCTCCAGCTGCTGGAGGAGGGCGAGCTGGACGTGGTGGCCCCCATGCTGGGGGCGGCGTGGGTCCACCGCCTGGGGCTGGTCCCCGGCGTCCAGGTCAGCACGGCGTTCGGGACGGACCAGGTCCACCTGCTGATCGACCCCCGGGACGTGCCCCGGGCGGAGCAGCGGCGCCGGATCGTGGATGGGATCGACCGGGCCCGGCTGGCCGACGTCCTCCTGCGGGGGAGCGCCCGTCGCGCGGACGGGATCCTGGCTCCGGGCCAGGCGGGCGCGGTGCCGGCGTGGACGGGGTACGGGGACGGGGAGCGAGAGGCCTCGGTGTCGGGGGAGCTG
>DASWKD010000209.1:0-9359 GCA_036396815.1 Actinomycetota bacterium
GAGATCAGCCAGCCCGGCCTGGGGATCACCGGCTTCGCCGGGGCGGTGTCCCTGATCCTTGCCTTCTACGCGTTGGCCGTCCTGCCGGTGAACATCGCTGCCCTGCTCCTGGTCCTGCTGGGGTTGGCTCTGTTCACGATCGACGTGTTCACCGCGGGCCTGGGGGTGTTCACGATCGGAGGCGCCCTGGCCCTGGGCGTGGGCTCGTTCCTGCTGTTCGCCGGGGTCTCCCCGGTGATCGAGGTCTCTCCCTGGCTGATCGGCATCGTGATCCTGGCCAGCGTGCTGTTCTTCGGGTTCGCCATGACCGTGGCCATGCGGGCTCGCCGGCGCCCGGCGACCACCGGCCAGGAGGGCCTGGTCGGCTTGACCGGCGTGGCTCGCGGCGACCTGAGTCCCGAGGGTCAGGTCATGCTCAAGGGTGCCGTGTGGAAGGCCCAGGCCTCCAACGGCCCCATCGCCAGGGGACGATCGGTGCGCGTCCGGCAGGTGGACGGGCTGACCTTGATCGTCGAAGAAGAGGACCGACCGAAGGGAGACCAGACATGACCGGGCTCATCGTGGCGGGCGCCATCGCGTTCGTCCTCCTGTTGTTGCTCTCCGCGTCCATCCGCATCGTTCAGGAGTACGAGCGAGGTGTGATCTTCCGCCTGGGCCGGGTCCTGGCCGGGGCCAAGGGTCCAGGGCTCTTCTTCATCATCCCCATCATCGACCGGATGGTGAAGGTGAACCTCCAGACCGTGACCATGAACGTCCCGCCCCAGGACATCATCACCCGCGACAACGTGACCATCCGCGTGGACGCGGTGATCTACTTCAACGTGGTCCAGCCCGTGAAGGCCATCGTGGAGATCCAGAACTACCTCATGGGCACGTCGCAGATCGCCCAGACCACGCTTCGCTCGATCCTGGGGAAGGCCGAGCTGGACGACCTCCTGGCACATCGCGAGGATCTCAACGACCAGCTTCAGACGGTGATCGACGACCTGACCGAGCCGTGGGGCGTCAAGGTCACGCTGGTGGAGATCAAGGACGTGGACCTGCCCGAGACCATGCAGCGGGCCATGGCCCGTCAGGCCGAGGCCGAGCGCCTCCGCCGGGCCAAGGTCATCAGCGCGGAGGGTGAGTTCCAGGCCTCGGCCAAGCTCCGGGAGGCGGCCGACGTGATGGCCCAGAGTCCCATCGCTCTCCAGCTCCGCCTGCTCCAAACCATGGCCGAGATCGCCACCGAGCGGAACTCGACGCTGGTGTTCCCCGTACCCGTGGAGCTGCTCCGGTTCTTCGACCAGGCCAGGATCTCGGCAGAGGGTGCCAAGGGGGCCTGACTAGTCACAACGGGCCATTTTCGCCCGGATGGCCGTCCTAGCCTCAACGGTGTCCCCCACCCGCCCGATACCCAGGGCATGGATACGACCATGCACCAGACGCTGCCCGCCGCAGGAATTTCCACCCGATGGATGGGTGTGGGCCACTCCAGCTCCACCGATGCCGAGGAGGCCGGCCGCCAGGCGGCCCGGGGAGCGATCCGGGGCCCCGACCCGAAGCTCGTGGTGGTGTTCTGCTCGGATGCCTACGACCTGCCCCGGCTGCTGGCAGCCATCAACGCGGAGACCGGCGGCGCGCCGCTGATCGGATGCTCCACCGCAGGAGAGATCGCCACCGGCGGCCCCGCGGAGACCAGCGTGGTGGTGTCGGCCATGGGTGGCCCCGGGTTCACCATCAGCACCAAGGTGGCCACGGGCGTTTCCTCGCGCTTGCGTAAGGCCGGCGCGGAGGTCGCCGAGTGCCTGGCGGACGTCAGCGACCGCCCCAACCGCGTGCTGATGCTCCTCACCGACGGGCTGGCAGGGGACCAGCAGGAGATCGTGCGAGGCGCGTACGGGGTGGTCGGAGCGGCCGTGCCCCTGGTGGGCGGGTGCGCCGGCGACGACCTGAAGATGGTGTCCACCCGCCAGCTGCACGACGGGCGGGTCCTGGAAGACGCCATCGTCGGGGCGGCCATCGGCTCCGACGCCCCACTGGGCATCGGGGTCCGCCACGGCTGGCAGCCGGTGGGCGAGGCCATGCTGGTCACCAAGAGCTCGGACAACAGGGTGTACACGCTCGATGACCGGCCGGCCCTTGACGTGTACCTGGAGCGGCTGGACGCGCCGGAGGAAGCTCGGACCGACCCCGCGGCGTTCACTCGGTTCGCCCTGACCCACCCGTTCGGCCTTCGCGGTCGGAGTGGGGAGCCCCATGTGAGGTTCATCGGCGAGGCGAACTTCGAGGACCGCTCCATCGGCTGTATCGCCGAGGTCCCCCAGAGCGCGCCGGTGTGGCTGATGGAAGGCGACGAGGATTCCGTCCTGGAGGCCACCGACGCGGCCTGCGCCGAGGCTATGGCGTCGCTGGACGGCCGGGACCCGATCGGCATGATCGCCTTCGACTGCATCGCCCGCCGGGGAGTGCTCGGCGAGCCGGGGATCAAGACCGAGATCGAGCGGGTGGCGCTCCATGCGGGTGGCGCCCCGGTGGCCGGGTTCTACACCTACGGCGAGATCGCCCGGACCAAGGGCATCAGCGGCTTCCACAACCAGACGCTGGTCGTGCTGGCGGTGAGCTGATCGTGCCGGAACCGGTCGCCGACTGGTCGGCGCACCAGCTCGCCGAGTTCCTGGCGGCCGTGTCGTCGTTCACCGACCAGGCTTCGGCCACCCGCGGCGCCGTGGAGCGCGCCGCAGAGGCCTTCGAGGCCGAGGTCGGCGCGGTGGTCATGGATGGGGAGCTGGCCGCCTCCGTCGGGTACGCTCCGGGCGACGAGCCCGCGACCCGCCTGGTCGACCTGGCCGGGCAGGGGCCCGAGGAGGCCGAGGTCCCCGGCGTGGGGACCTGCCGGATCCTGTCCGTGCCCCTCGACGAGGGCCGCTCGAGCCGGTTCCTCCTGGCTCGGGTCGGTGACGCGCCGTTCACCGTCGACGAGCGCAACCTCCTGCGCAGCATGGGCCGGGTCCTGGGCCTGATCCTGGAGATGATCGAGCGCCAGAAGCTCCTGGAGCGCCTGTCCAGGATCCAGCGGTCGATCTCCCACCGGGCTCCGCTCCAGGAGGTGCTGGACTCCATCACGTCCGGGGCCCAGGAGCTGCTGGCGGTGGAGGTGGTAGGCCTCCGCCTGGTGGATCCCGACGACCCGACCCACGGCGTGCTGGCTTCCTCCGCCGGCGTGGAGGACCGGCTCATGGGCGAGGTGTTCCGCCGGCCGATCGGCGAGGGGGCCAGCGGCCTGGCCATCGCCAAGAACGGCCTGAGCATCGTGGAGGAGTACCAGAACACGCCGGGGATGATCCCGGGCTTCGCCGAGAACGCCCTCAAGACGGCCATGGCTGCCCCGGTGCACGAGGACGGGGCGCCTGTGGGGAGCCTGGTGGTGGCCTCCTACCGGCCCGACCGGCGCTTCACGCCCAGCGAGCAGGAGGCCCTGATCGCCCTGGCCGAGCACGCCAGCCTGGCGGTCACCGACGCCAAGACCGTAGAAGCGATGCGCGAGGCCCAGCGGTCGAAGGACATGTTCCTGGCCATGGTCTCCCACGAGCTGAAGACGCCGCTCACCGTGATCATGGGCGCCATCCGGACCCTGGAGGTTCACGGCGACGAGCTGGCTCCCGAGATCCGGGCCGAGGTCCTGGAAGCGGGATGGAACCGGGGCAAGGAGCTGGAGCGCCTGATCAACCGCCTGCTGCAGGGCGCTCGGGCCGAGCTGGTGCCCCGGGTGGAGGACGCCGAGGTCTCCGAGATGATCGCCGAGTCGATCCGCGGCTTCCGGCACGGCCGGCGTGTGCTGGTGGACGTCCCGGCGGGTGCCGTGGTCCGCGTGGACCGGCCGGCCGTCCTGGAGGTGGTGGGGATCCTGCTGGAGAACGCCGTGGCCCACTCTCCGTCCACCAGCGAGATCCGGATCACGGCCTCGCTGGACAGGAGCAGGCTGTCGCTGTGCGTCTCCAACGAGGGATCCCTGCCCGACGGCGTGGACCCGGAGGCCCTGTTCCATCCGTTCCAGCGAGGGGCCAACGCCACCTCGCCCGGCGTGGGCCTGGGCCTGTACATCGCGGCCAGGGTGGCGGAGTCGGTGGACGGCTCCATCGAGGTCACCCAGGCCGACGGCCGCGTGGGGTTCACGCTCAACCTGCCGGTGTTCGAGGTGGGAACGGCGCCTACAGGCGGACCTCGAGCCGGCAGCCTCGGACCGACACCTCCCGCGCCTGCCCGTTCAGCAGGGCCTCGGTAAGGCCCCGGAGCAGGCCCTCCTCCAGGGCGCAGCACCTCCCGTGGTCCCCGGCCGCGCGGTCGTGGAACAAGCACCGCTCGGTGGTCAGCCGGGCCCGCCCGTTGGTCTGCCCGGCGGACGGCCGCCATCCCCACTCCAGGAGCTCACGGTTGAGGAGCTGGAGCCGTCCCCTCGGACTGCGGGTGGTCCGGCCGTTCCCGCGCTTGCGGCGGCCGGCCCACCGACGGGCCCAGGCCCTTCCGAAGGCCACCAGCTTGCGCCGGTCGGCGGGGAGGGCGTCCACGGCCTCGCTCATCATGGACAGCAGGGACCGTGCCGAGCCCGCGGGGTGTCCGACCTCGACCGGCTCGGCGCTGGGCTCGAAGATCCGGCGGGGGCGCCCGGCCCCGCCGGGCCGCTCCAGCCGGGACGACACCAGGCCGGCCTGCTCCAGGCGGGCCAGGTGGGCCCGCACGGCGTTGGGGTGGAGCGAGACCTGCTCGGCGATGTCCGAGACCCCGATGGGCCCCGTGGCCAGCCAGATCCGCCGGTAGATCCGGAACCGGGTCTCCTCCCCCAGGGCCCTGGCGGTCTCGTACAGGCGTTCGAAGCTGTCCGCCGCCGTGCTCGCCACGCTCAGGATGATAGACCTCCCCGCTGGTCCGTGGGGATGGCGCCGGGAGGCCGTCCCGCAGAATGGGGTCTTGTCAAATCGAGCCGCTGGCGCTAGCGTTGTTCGGAGCGGATTTCTCCAGGGGATATTGGAGAAATAGCCGGGTTGGGGGGAACCCTGCGAACCCGGGGTCCGTCTGAGACGAAGGAACGGGTGGATGGGCGAAGTGGCCATGATCGAGTGGGACAGGGGCTGGCAGTACCGGGCGGCGTGCCGCGGTGAGGATGCCGAGGTCTTCTTCGCGCCCAACTCCTTCGAGCGCAAGGAGGAGAAGGACGCCCGGGAGGCCCAGGCCAAGGCGATCTGCGTCCGGTGCCCGGTCCGGGCCGAGTGCCTCGACTACGCCCTCCGGGCCCGCGAGCCCCACGGCATCTGGGGCGGCCTGACCGAAGCGGAGCGTAAGGCGCTCATCCGCGAGCGCGAGCGCCGGGCCGGCTGACCCGGCTCGCCCCGACCGCGCGTCCCTGACACAATCCCGGCCATGGGCGTCGACGAGCGTCTGGTCGAGCTGGGCATCGAGCTCCCCCCCGTGGCCGCGCCGGTGGCCTCCTACATCCCGGTGGCCGTGGGCGCAGGGCTGGCCTTCGTGGCCGGGCAGGTCCCCCTGGAAGATGGCAAGCCGATGGTCACCGGGCGGGTCGGGGACGAGGTCTCCGTGGAGGACGGCCAGCGGTGGGCCCGCCGGTGCGCGCTCCAGGCCTTGGCCGCGCTGAAGGCCGAGCTGGGCTCGCTGGACCTGGTCCGGCGCATCGTCAAGGTCACGGTGTTCGTGGCTTCGCCCGAAGGCTTCACCCAGCAGCCGCAGGTGGCCAACGGGGCCAGCGACCTCCTGGGCGAGGTGTTCGGGGACGCCGGCCGCCACGCCCGAGTCTCGGTGTCCGCGCCGTCCCTGCCGCTGGGGGTGCCCGTCGAGGTCGAGGTGATCGCCGAGATCACCTGAGGCGGCGGACGTCGCCGTCCCGGCGGGTGATCCCCGCCCTGTCCAGGTGCTCCAGCAGGGGGAGGGCGTACTTCCGGGTGGTCCCCAGGAGCTCGCGGAACCGGCTGACGGTCATTCCCTCCGGCGAGGCGGCCTCCCGGCGGGCGGTCTCCTGGGCCCTGGCGGCAAGACCGGGCGTGATCACCAGGTCGTCGGACACCCGGACCAGCTTCCCGGTGGCCACCGCGGCGTCGATCAGCTCCCGGGGGTGGCCCTCCGTCATGAGCTCTTTGACCCCCGGCGGCGTCGGCTCCGCAGCGCGTACCCGGTTCACCAGGCCCGCGGCGTCCCGCTCCTCCAGCGAGACCCGGTGATCGGGGAGCCGGACCAGGGTGCCTTCCCGGTTCACCTGCCCGTCCGCCTCCAGCCGATCCACCAGAGCCGCGGTCAGGCCGGCGCTCAGCGCCGCGTGGATCGCCGGGGCCGCCGTCCGGATCACCGTTTCCAGAGCCGAGGCGTCCATCCCGGGAAGGAGCGGGTGCTCCTGGTGATGGGTCTCCAGGGACGAGCGGACCGCCCGCGCGATCGTCGCGAACAGCGCCGCCTCCACCCACCAGGCGTTCACCCGTTCGGCTCCGTTCACCGCGGAGGGAGAGCCGCCCACCACGGGAGCGAGATCGGACGCCCGCACCGCGCCGCGCTCGGCCACGATCATGCCGGGAAGCTGGTCCGGGGTGGCCGCCAGCCGCCGCTCCAGCCGCTCCCGGGGGCCGGGACCGGGCCGGGCCGGCGGCTCGGTGTCCAGGATCACCCCGCCGGCCACGGTGGCCCGGCGCCCGGTGTCCCGGAGGACGAACCGGTCGCCCACCGCCGCGGTGACCGGGTGGGCCAGTCGCAGGCGGCCGTACGCCGAGCGGCCGGGGCCCACCGCCTCGGTTCCGTACAGCCGGAGGGACGCGTCCCGCTCGGCCGCGCCCACGTGCAGCTTGTAGGCCCCCCGGGCCGAGACCCTCGGCGCGCCGCGGACCACGGTCAGCCGGACCTCCAGGACCGGCGCCGGGCGCCAATGGCCGGGGAGGCCCAGCAGGTCCCCCCGCTGGACGGCGTCCTTGGCCACGCCGGCCAGGTTCACCGCCACTCGGGAGATGGGCCGGGCCACCTCCACCGGCCGGCGATGGGTCTGGAGTGAGCGGATCCGGGCGTGCACGCCCGACGGGTACACCTCGACCTCGTCACCGACGCTGAGCGTCCCGCCGGTCAGCGTTCCCGTGACCACGGTTCCTGCACCCTTGATCGTGAACGACCGGTCGAGATGGATCCGGGGCCGTCCCAGGTCCGCGGGGGGAGGGGCCGCGGCCACCATTCCGTCCAGCGCCTCGCGGAGGTCGTCCAGCCCCGCCCCCGTGGCCGAGGAGCAGGGCACGATGGGGGCGTCCGCCAGCACGGTGCCGGCCAGCCGGTCGCGGACCTGGGCCCGGCGGGCAGACACCGCGGCCTGGTCCGCCAGGTCCGTCTTGGTCAGGGCCACGACCCCGCCGGCCGCGCCCAGGACGTCCACGATGGCCAGGTGCTCCTCGGACTGCGGCTTCCATCCCTCGTCGGCGGCCACCACGAACAGCACGAGGGGGACGGGCCCCACCCCGGCCAGCATGTTGGCCACGAACCGCTCGTGCCCGGGGACGTCCACGAACCCGATCTCCCGGCCCGAGGGCAGCGTGGTCCACGCGAAGCCCAGGTCGATGGTCAGCCCCCGCCGCTTCTCCTCCTCCCAGCGGTCGGGGTCGATGCCGGTGAGGCGGACGATCAGCGAGGACTTCCCGTGGTCCACGTGGCCGGCGGTGGCCACGACGTGCAGCGGATCGCTCACCGGCGTTCCTGCGACAGCGCGTAGCCGATGGCTCGCAGGAGGCGCTCGTCCTCCTCCGGGGCCACCGTGCGCAGGTCGAACAGGAGGGCGTCCCCGTCCACCCGGCAGAACACCGACGGGTTGCCGATCCGCAGGTGCGCGGCCACGGCTTCGGCGGAGGCGACCGGCAGGCGAACCAGCGACGTGGGGATGGCCCAGCCCGGCAGGGAGCCGCCCCCGGCCACCGACTCGCCGCGGACCACCTTGGCTCTGTCCAGCGCGCCGGCCAGGGCCGCACTCCGCCGCCGGACCTCGGCCGGCGGGGCGGTCAGCGAGCGCCAGGCCGGGAGCTCCGAGCGCCGCCCCTCGGCGTGCAGGCGCAGGACGGCCTCCAGCGCGGCCACCGTCATCTTGTCCACCCGCACCGCCCGGGCGATCGGGTGGGCCCGCAGGGCGGAGACCAGGTCGGAGCGGCCGAGGATGATCCCCGCTTGCGGCCCGCCCAGCAACTTGTCGCCCGAGAAGCACACCAGGTCGGCGCCCTGGGCCAGGGCCTCGGTGGCCGAGGGCTCCTCCGCGGGCACCCCCCGGGCCGGGGACAGCAGGCCGCTCCCGGTGTCGTAGACCAGGGGGACGCCGGCCTTCGACGCCACGGCGGCCAGGGAGGCCACGTCCGGCACCTCGGCGAAGCCCACCACCCGATAGTTGCTGGGGTGCACCTTGAGGATCAGTCCCACCTTGACCGACATCGCCTTCCGGTAGTCGGAGATCCGGGTCCGGTTCGTGGTGCCCACCTCCACCAGGCGGGCCCCCGAGGCGGCCATGATCTCGGGCAGGCGGAACTCGCCGCCGATCTCGATCAGCTCCCCCCGGGAGACGAGGACGTCCTTCCGCCGGGCCAGGGCGGCTAGGGTCAGCAGGAGAGCCGCAGCGTTGTTGTTGGCCACGAGAGCGTCGTCGGCACCGGTGAGCGCGCGGAGCAGGAACTCGGCCCGTGCGGTGCGCTTCCCGCGCTTGCCGGTCTCCCGGTCGACCTCCAGGTCCGAGTACGACCCGGCGATCCGGGTCACCTCCCGGACCGCCTGGCGCGGCAGGGGAGCCCGTCCCAGGTTCGTGTGCAGGACCACGCCGGTGGCGTTGATCACCGGCGTGAGGCCGAACGCGGCCCGGGCGGCCAGGCCGGCCGCCCTGGCCATCAGGAGGTCCGGCTCCGGGGCGCCGTCCCCTCGGCTCCGGGCCTCATCGAGGACCGTGCGGATGGCCTGCTTGATGGGCCCCCGCCCGAACCGCTCGGCGGCCTTCTTCCCCGGCGCGGAGCGAAGCAGGGCGTCCACGGAGGGGAGGCGTCGTCGTGCGTCGGTCATGGCGCAGACGAGCCTACCGCGGGCCACCGGGTCCGGCGGATCTCAGCCCACCGGCGCCAGGGCTTCCAGCCGGCCGGGCCTTCCCAGGAAAAAGCCCTGGCCGAATCCCACTCCCAGGCTGCGCAGGGCCTCGAGCTCGGCGGCGGTCTCGATGCCCTCTGCGATGATGTCGGCTCCGATCTCGGTCGTGAAGGTGATCAGCGCGGCGGCCAGGGCTCGCTTGGCTCGGTCCGCGTCGATCCCCCGGGTCAGGGTGATATCCACCTTGATGATGTCGGGAGACAACTGGAGGATGTGCCGGAAGCTGGAGAAGC
>DASWKD010000210.1:0-2864 GCA_036396815.1 Actinomycetota bacterium
ATGCGGGCGGTCCGGTGCACGTCCAGACCCACGTAGCTCCCCCCACCCAGGGCGCCCTGGCCGGTGTGCAGGCCCATACGGACCCGGACCTCGCGGCCCTGGGGCCACGGGTGGGCGGCCAGGGCCGTCTGGGCGTCGACGGCCGCGGCCACGGCGTCGGCGGCCGCCGGGAACACCGCGAACAGGGCGTCGCCCTCGGTGCCGAAGGGTGTGCCGGCGTGGGCCTCGACGGCCTCTCCCAGCAGGCGGTGGTGATCCTCGAGGACGCCGGGGTAGGCCTCCCCCAGCTCTCCGAGGAGCCTGGTGCTCCCCTCTATGTCCGTGAACAGGAACGTGACCGTCCCCGTGGGCAGGTCCACCATGCCCGCTCCTTCCCTTCGCCCCGGCATTATCCCGCGATGGGCCGGGGGGAGGGAGGGCCGGCTCGTCAGCCTTGCCGGCAGGCCGAGGAAGCCCGTGCCGCCAGTGCGGTAGCGTCCTTCTTCACCGCGTCCTGAGCCAGGATCTCGTCCAGACGATCCGGATAGTTGGTGAACATCCCGTCCACCCCCAGATCCAGGAGCTGCTGCATCCGGGCCGGATCGTTCACGGTGTAGGGGTGAAGGTCGAGGCACCGCAGGTGGGATGCCTCCACCAGAGCGGCATCCACGTTCCCATGGGAGGGTCCGATGCCCACTGCATACATGGCGATCCCGTCGAGCATGGCCCGGATGGCCTGCGAGCCTCCACCGGAGACCAGCTGGATCAGGGGGAGTTCCGGATCGAGTTGGTGGATCTTGATCAGGCTGGCCGGGCTGAAGGACTGGATCAGGACCTGCCACCGGGTCGCGGCGCGGTCGCGAAGCTTGTGCTCGTCGAGCAGGCGGAGGAGCTCTTCTTCCATCCCCGGAGCCTGTTCCGGGCTCTTGGTCTCGATGTGGTAGCTGGCCTTCTTCCCGTACCGCTCGAACACCTCATCCAGCGTGGGGATCCGCTGGCCCACGAACTCCGCTCGAGCCAGACCGGGGTTGGCGTCGTTGAACCACGAGCCCACATCACAGGTCTTGATCTGGGCCAGGGTCTTCGTGATCACGGCTCCGGTGCAGTTCTCGGCCGGGCCTCGAGCGGTTCGGTCCAGCGTCCCGTCGTGCAGGACCACCAGGACGCCATCGGAGGTCATCTGGAGATCCTGTTCGATCACGTCGGCGCCCATCTTCAGGGCCAGGTCGTAGGCCGGGATGGTGTGCTCCGGGGCGTGGCCGGACGCACCTCGATGGCCGATGTTCAGCACGATCTCGCTGTCTTCCGGCTTCCTCCCCGCATGGGCGATGGTGCCGGTGGCAAGCACGGCGGCAGCGACGAGCAGAGCGGTGATGCGCATGTCGGTCCTCCTCACGGACAGGGATTGGGTGACGTGGTGGCCGGCTGGGGCGAGCCCGGATCGCCCGCCCGAAGCGTGAAGGTGTCCAGCACCTCCTCGACCGGGCCATCGGTGGCGATGGCCGTGACCGTGACCAGGTCATCGGAGACATCGAACCTCGTGTAGTGGTACCGGCGAGCGTAGGCCGCCGACCACGTGGCGAAGTCGCCCGGAGCGACGAAGTTGTACAGGGACACACCGCCTCCCCCGGTGATGATCTGGATGATCCCTGCAGGGTCCGTGTAGCCGGTCGTCTCCTGGGTGGTCGGCTGCCCGTAGGCCATCGGCTTCGATCGCTCGTAGTGATGGTTGTGGCCCACCAGAACGATGTCCACCTGGTGACGCTGGAAGATCTGCTCCTCCACGGCCACCAGAGCCGCATCGCAGGGGCCCCGGCTGTCGTGGTTCGACCACAGCGGGAAGTGCTGGACCGCGATGATGAAGTCGATCTCCCCCGCGGCCCGGCGCCGGGATGCATCAGCCAGGTCCTGCTCGACGAAGGCCAGCTCGGCGGGAAGGATGCCTTCCTCCAGCGCCGCTCCCCCGTCCACCACCAGGAAATGGACGTTGGCGTAGTCGAAGCTGTAGTAGAGCTCGGCCCCAGGATGCGCCAGGCGGTTCCGGAAGGCCTCCGTGCCGAACCCGTCCTCCACCTCGTGGTTGCCGAGGGCCGCCATCACGGGCACCTGCGATGCGAGAGGCTCCAGCTCGCCGAACCACGTGTCCCAGATCGGCTGGACCCCGTTCGCGTACGAGAGATCTCCCGCGATCAGGTGGAAGTCGGGGCGAAGGGCGGCCAGGGCCGCGGTGTTCCTCCTGCTGAACTCGCTCCGGCCATGGTCGCCGAACGCCGTGAACGTGAACGGGCCATCATCCGCCGTGCGAACCTCCTGGACCGCCGACCACCCGGAGAGGCCCCCAACCCGGTAGCACACCCTGCTCCCGGGTTCCAGACCGGACAGATGGCCCTCGTGCGTGAGCACCTCCACCCCCGGGGCCCGCGTGGCCAGCCCCTCC
Organism: Actinomycetota bacterium; assembly: GCA_036396815.1. Lineage (GTDB taxonomy): Bacteria > Actinomycetota > UBA4738 > UBA4738 > CALAEC01 > DASWKD01. The sequence goes on from DASWKD010000210.1 coordinate 2,417, forward strand.
ACCTGGTCGACCAGGAGGGTGTCCTCGCATCCCTCCGGCCCCGGGCGGCCGAACGCCACCGAGCTTCCCGGGTCCTCGAGGCCGCTCGTGAACCAGGTCACGGCGACCGTGGTCCGAGGATCGCCGGTGAAGCTCAGGTGGACGCCTCGAGGCGCTCCACCCGGCGGGTCCTCGACGCCGGGAGCCGGCTGAGCGGAGCCATCCCCCTCGAAGGACACCTGCTCGTCCGGGTTATCCCGTGAGACACACCCGTCCCTGCCGGTCACCGGTCGTTCGTCGCCCACGACCAGGGCTTTGCCGGGGATGCCCAAGCCGTTCTGCGCGTGGACCAGGCACACGGAGGAGCCCTCCTGGGCCTGCCGGAGCAGCCGCGTGGGGACCGGGCGGTTCATCACCTCGGCCGCCACGTCCGGCTGGTTGGTCTGGCCGCCGTCGATGCCGATGGCCC